>NZ_JAYGIM010000004.1:0-290142 GCF_034930985.1 Arcicella lustrica | reverse complement strand
GCCAGATGAAAAGATTTTATATGTGGCGCAATCTCATGAAGACAGAGCTATTTATATGGCATATCCTGTTAACGAAGATGGACGTTTAGGATGCGGCAACCGCAAGGGTTTGCCGCTACTTGTTTTGGTTTAAAAACTGGTTTTCCTTTCTATTAGTTATTGTTCAAATAAAATTGAAGGGTCTAAATCTTCTCAAAGCTGACGGCTCATAGCTCAAAGCTACTAAAGCAAAAAATTAAGTTTTTTCAAGAAAGGAAAATCCATTTTGTCTTCAGTTCGCTCATTTTCAAGACTTTCGATGATGTCTTTAATCTCAGAAACTTTGTTCAATAAACCATCATTTCTATGGATACTCAATTGTTGGCGAGTATGCGTTCCGTTCGTTGTACCCAAAGACATTCTACATCCTGCACGCACACCAGATTTTAAATCAGAAGGCGTATCACCAATATTAATAACTTTCTGAGCATCATTTACTTGAAGAATTTGCATTGCTTTCTGAATCATCAAAGGTTCTGGGCGACCTTTCAGTACTTCATCGGATGCCACAGAGACTTGAATTAATGTGTTTTGGTTTCCAACATAATTGGCGTTGAGTCCTTCTAACCAACCCAATTTTTGTAAAATGATATTGGTTACTTTTCTATAAAAACCTGTAGTCAAAGCAATTTTTATCTCTTTACTTTTCAAATAATCAAAGATTTCTAAGCAGCCGTCTGTTGGGAAAATATCATTGTTGTGATAATGGTTTTCTAAAATCTCGCAGAAAACATGATACGAATTATTAACGAATTCACGTAAGTCTGGATGATTATCGCCAATCATTTCAGACCATAATAATTCAAAAACATATTTTTTCGAATATCCCTGTAAAGCCAAAACACGTTCTGGAGAAACGGTTAAACCTGTTTGTGTAGCGGCTTCGATAAAGCACATTTCTACTTCGTGGCGATCTTGAACGGTAGTTCCCGCCATATCAAAAATGACTAATTCAATAAGTGACATTTGCTTTTTGATTTAATAATAACAAGCATTTCTTTCGTAAATATTGGAATGCTATCGTCTCTGATTTGAGATGCTATTTTCTTGAAATCAAAGATAATTACTCTCATTTTAAGCATAGGTTAAATCTTGATTAAGGCTTTGTAAAGTGCTGATTTATAGACTTTTTTGTTTGTAATGTTGTGATAAAAAATCTTCTTTGGAAACATTCTTAGAGTACGATAATGCCCAATTAGAAGTGTTTTTCATCCATGAACAAACTCGAAAACTTTCTTCATCGTCAATCTCAAATATTCCTTGCTATTTATTTAGGTTTAGCGGCATTCAGTACTTATTTCTGTATGTATGCTTTTCGAAAACCCTTCACAGCGGGCGATTTCCACGACGTTACTCTTTGGGGAATCGACTACAAAATCGTCCTGGTCATTTCGCAAGTATTAGGCTATGCCACAGCCAAGGGCTTGGGTATCAAGATAGTTTCTGAAGTAAAAGCGCATCAAAGAGCGAAGTATATCATAGGCATGATTTTATTTGCTGAAGTGAATTTATTATTCTTTGGTTTAGTGCCATCGCCATACAATTGGGTATTTTTATATTTGAATGGGTTGGGTTTAGGAATGGTTTATGGTTTGGTTTTTAGTTTTTTAGAAGGCAGACAAATTACCGAAATTTTGGGTGCAGGTTTAGCCGTAAGTTTTATTGTGGCTTCGGGCATGGTGAAATCTATCGGCAAGTATTTTGTGAATATTGGCGTGAATGAATACTGGATGCCTTTTTTAACGGGTTTGGTATTTTTTCCTTTATTATTACTTTCAGTGTATGCGATGTCTATCGCTCCGAAACCAAGTAAAATTGATGAATCAGAACGGTCAGAACGTTTGCCAATGGATGCTACTGACAGAAAAAGCTTCTTGAAAAAGTATGGTTTTGGCTTAATTTCCTTGATTGCGATTTATGTATTGATGACGATTCTGAGAGATATTCGAGATAATTTTGGCGTAGAAATTTGGCGGGAAATAGGCGTAACCAACGCTTCAATTTTTACACAAACAGAATCTTTGATTGGTTTAGTGATTTGTGCTTTTACGGCTTTTATGTATTTTGTGAAAGACCACAAGCAAGCTTTTTGGATGAATCATTTAATGATTTTTTCGGGATCTGTGCTGATTCTAGTATCCACAGTTTCATTTTTAAATCATACTACTTCTCCTTTTTGGTGGTCGGTTTATTTGGGAATAGGGCTTTATATGGCTTATGTACCATTTAACGGAATGCTTTTCGAAAGACTTTTGGCAGTGTTGAAAGAAAAAGCCAATGTTGGCTTCTTGTTTTACTTAGCAGATTTTAGTGGTTATGTGGGCAGTGTCGTGATTTTAATTTATCAGAATTTTGGTACTAAAAATACTTCTTGGCTTACTTTACTAACAGATTTATCTTTGTTTTTACCTTTAATTTCAATGGTATTGATAACGATTTCTTTCTTTTATTTTAATCGAAAGCTAACGTCGAAATCTTCTTCCTCAATTGGTTCTGTAAGTACAATTTAGGCTTTATTGATGTTGGAAACTCGAAAATTGAATATTGTTCTGGGTTTCAAAAGCAATGCTGATTTAAGTCTAAAAAATCTGAATAATATTCAAAAAAATGTATAAATTTGAGGGTAATTATCAATTGATTAGTCTTGAAAAGAATCATTAGCATATCGCTTCTTTGTCTTTTGCTGTACAATATGTTCAGTACGGGGATAGTTTTGATATGTTTTGATAAAGAATACGCTCAAGCAACACCTTTTGAAGCCAACGATGAATTCTTGGAAGTTAAAATTCCGATTTCATTGCCTTACACAGCAGATTTTCATAATACTTCTCCTACAGAAGCTTTGATTCAATATAAAGGTGAATTTTATAACGTTATCGAACAACGTTATGAAAATGATACTTTAATTACCAAAATTAAAACCAACCAATCGGCAAGAGAACGATTTGCTTCTTTGTCAGATGAAATCAATACAATTCTTGCTCGTGACCATTCAGAGAAAGAGTCTCCTTTGAAAAAAGCCTTGGAGCTTTGTAAATCTTTATCCGTTAATTACATTCAAAGCAATGAAATGCACCTTGCTAAATCTCAATGGACGGAATTGAGTAAGGTTGCTCAAACTTTTGCTTACAAAGCATATTTGCCTACTGATTACAGTACTTCCTTTTTTACGCCTCCCGAATTGTCTTAATATTCAATGATTTTACCATCGTTTCGGCAGAAACTTTGGTGTTTGTTGCTATGTAAATAGCGACAGATTTTTAATTTCCATCAATCAAAGAATTTAAGACAATGGCACATATAACACTTACCAACCCAAATTTGCCAGGAATTACTGGCTTATTAGATTACAGCAAAGTAACGGCTGTTCCTTTATTAAATCTTGCAGAAGCTTTACTTCGTAGCGATTCAAGTTTGAATAGTGCAGAATGTGAGTTGATTGCTGCGCACGTTTCATATTTAAATGATTGTCATTTTTGCCATACTTCTCATGCAGCAGCAGCGGTAGCACATTTAGGTTGTGATGCAAGTTTGATTGACGACATCAAAGAAAACTTTGCTTCAACACCGATTTCTCCGAAACTCAGAGCCTTATTAGATATTGCTACCAAAGTACAAATAGGAGGAAAAAATGTATTGCCTGAAGACATCGCCAAAGCTCGTGAACATCAAGCAACAGATCGTGAAATTCATGATACGGTTTTAATTGCTTCGGCATTTTGTATGTATAATCGTTATGTGGACGGACTTGGTACTTGGGCGCCACAGAAAAAAGAAGAATACTTAGAAATGGGTCAGGAAATGGCTTTAGTAGGTTACGAAGCTCAGTATTAAATAACAAAGCCATTTATTGATATTTTAAAAATATTACCCACTAAAGCGTAGCGATTACGTTTTTTAGTGGGTATTTTTATATTTAGAAAGTGTCTTTCCCTGACAAAGATTTAGTTTCTATAGCCATTTTACCTTTCCCTAATATTCCCCTAACACTAATCCCGATAAGGGATACTTATTCACATTTATTGTTCATGGATTGATAATGTTCTGCTAAAGTTGTGGTTAAAGCAAGGTTATACTTTTGCGAGGAATTAAAAACCTTACTCACAATCAACATGAAAAACATTTTACGAATTGAATTTAAAAGAAACCTTAACTTGACTAAGAGCGCAACGTTCTTAGCAGTGATGTTTCTTTTCTTGTCGTTCGTTACGCAAGCCCAAGAACGCATTGTTACGGGTAAAGTAACAGACAGTGCAGACAACACTCCCGTAGCAGGAGCAAGTGTAAGAATTAAAGGTTCTAACAAAGGAACGACTACAAACGCAGATGGAACGTACAAAATCGCTACTTCATCTTCAGCTACTTTACAATTTTCATTTGTTGGTTATTCAGCTCAAGAAGTACAAGTAGGTGCTAAGTCGGTAGTAAATGTAGTATTAGCGTTAGATACTAAGGAAATCGGTGAAGTTGTTTTTACTGCTTTGGGTATTTCTAAAGAAAGAAGAACAGTTTCAAACTCAATCCAAACAGTAAAAGGTGCAGATTTAATCAAAGCACGTGAGCCAAACTCTATTAACTCTTTAACGGGTAAAGTAGCAGGGTTAACGGTTGGTCCATCAGCTGAATTATTAGGTCGCCCAAATGTAGTGTTAAGAGGTAATTCTGATATTTTGTATGTAGTTGATGGTGTACCTATCAACTCGGATACTTGGAATATTTCTGCTGACGACATTGAAACATATTCTGTATTGAAAGGTGCTAACGCTGCCGCTCTTTATGGTTTTAGAGGAAAAAATGGTGCTATTTTGATTACAACTAAAAAAGGCACAAAAGATAAACGTGGTTTCTCGGTCGAGTTCAATTCTTCGACCATGATTGAGAGTGGTTTCAACACCATACCAAGAGTACAAGACCTTTATGGCCCCGGTGACCACGGTAGTTATGAGTTCGTAGATGGTAGAGGCGGCGGAAAAAATGATGGTGACTATGATATTTGGGGACCAAAATTTGACCCAACTGGTCAGAAAAAAATCGCTCAATACGATTCACCTATCGATCCAGCAACTGGAAAACGTATTCCTACTCCTTGGACTGCCCGTGGAGCAAACAACCTTACACGTTTTTTGCGTGATGCTGTTTTGACGAACAACAATATTTCGGTAGCAAGTAGTAATGATAAAATGGATATTCGTTTTTCATTATCACACAATTACCAAAAAGGAATTGTCCCTAACACACAACTAAATACTGCTAACTTCAACATTTCTACGAAATACAGATTTTCAGATAAATTAACATTTGACGCCAACCTTAACTACAATCGTCAATCTACACCTAATATTCCAGACGTAAATTATGGACCAAACTCATTGATTTACAATATGGTAATTTGGGGTGGTGCCGACTGGAGCGTTGACGATATGCGTAATTACTGGCAAGCAGGTAAAGAAGGTAGTCAACAAATTTATGCTGAGTATCAACGTTATAACAACCCTTACTTTGTGGCTTATGAATGGTTGAGAAGTCATTATAAAAATGATATTTACGGATATGCTTCTTTAGATTATAAAATCAATAATAATTTTAGCATTACTGGTCGTACTTCAATTACAACGTATGATATATTCCGTTCAGAAAAATTCCCTTTCTCAGCAACCGTTTATGGTCGTGAAGAAGCAAAAGGAGATTACCGTGAAGACAAACGTACTTTGTTCGAAAACAACACAGATGTTTTAGTGAAATTTGACAAGAAATTTGCCAATGATTTTGACGTAAAAGTGTGGGCAGGTGGTAACATCCGTAGTTTCAAATACAACTCAAGTTATGTAACTACCGATTATTTGAATACACCAGGCGTTTATACTTTTGCTAACTCTTTGAGACCAATCAAGGCATTCAGTTATTTGTCGGACATGGAAGTACAAAGTGCTTATTATTCAGCTGACTTTACTTATAAAGGTTTATTTACTTTATCTGCAACGGGTCGTCTTGACCGTCTTTCAACTTTACCAAAAGGAAATAACGCTTTCTTTTATCCTTCATTTGGTTTAACAACAGTTGTTTCGGATTATGTGAAAATGCCAGAAGCAGTATCATTCTTGAAATTCCGTGCATCTTATGCTAACGTAAAAGATGGTTTGACACAATCAACAATTGGAGCAACACCTGGTTCTAGTTATCCATTAGACTATGGTTCGGGTTACAATTCTTCTTATGATGGACCAAGCTATTCCAACTCAGTTGGTTATGGAATCAGACCATCTTACAATATTCTTCCTGGTGCTACATATTCTGATAAATTGAATAATCCATCTTTAAAACCAAATACTTCTGAGCAAATTGAAGCTGGTTTAGAATTGAGTTTATTGAAAAACCGTTTCTCTGCTGACGTTACTTACTTTACTTCAAATGATGGACCAAGAATTTTTAGCCGTGACTTATCACAGACTACTGGTTATACTTCTGCAATCGTAAATGGTATTTTAACAAAGAAAACAGGTTGGGAAATTACTTTAAAAGGAACACCGCTAAAACGTAATAATTTATCGTGGGATGTAGCCTTGAACTGGTCAACTTTCAAAGAAACGTTACAAGAAGTTTATAACGAAAACGGGATTAAGATTGATAGATTGGCTTCAAACTATTTTGTTGGGGGTAATTCAGGTTCTCAGTTTATCAATATCGGCGATAGAATTGATAAAGTATATGTAGCTACTTTCCAAAGAACAGCAGATGGTCAAATCATCAATGATGCTGGTGGTCGCCCAATTCAAAACAATGCTGGTTCATTAGTTGGTTATGCAAATCCAGATTACGTTTGGGGAATCAACAACAAAGTAAATTATAAAAACTGGTCATTATCTTTCCAATTTGACGGTCGTGTGGGTGGTATCATCGAAGACTATATCCGTAAGCAAACATTCCGTGGTGGTCGTCATATCGAAACTACAGAAGGAGCTTTTGGTATCGCACGTGATTTTGATGCGCAAGGTATTAAAACTTATATCGGCGAAGGCGTAATGATTGTAGAAGGTACTCCAACTTACGATGCACAAACTGGTTTAATTAACAATTATACTCAGTTGAAATTTGCACCAAATACCATCAAAACTTATGCACAAGATTATATTAGCCGTTATAACGGAACTGCTGAAGGTAACTTGATGAGCAAAACGTTCTCGAAATTGCGTGAAGTAACATTAGGTTATACTTTACCACAAGCTATTTTAGGAAAAACATTCATCAAACAAGCTTCAGTATCGTTGGTTGGTCGTAATTTATTTTACTTCATCGACAGCAAGCATGATGGTGTTGACTTAGACCAATACACAGGTTTGAACGCTTCTTCAGGTTTACAAACACCAACGATGAAACGTTACGGTATCAATATCAATATTGTATTTTAATCATATTTAGCACAATTCTCTTACTTTTTTCGGAAAGTAAGAGAATGAATACAATCGAAAAATTCTCATGAAAAAATATATTTTATCATTCTTAATCATCACACTCTTAGCGAGTTGTAGTGATTACCAATTGTTGGAGCAAAACCCCAACTTACCAACTTCCGTACCTTCTGCTATTATTTTAAGAAGTGTTTTGAACGGAATGAACGAAGGTGCTTGGAATGGCACCATGCGTAACAATCAGTTCTATTGTTCAAATTATGCCTATTACGATACAAACGAGTACAACTGGCAATATGCTTCTTTGCAATTTACTACTTTGAAAAACGTAGTGAAATTAGAAGAAGAAGCTTTGAAAAGTGGTGCAAAAACTTTGAATCCGTATTCTGCTTTAGGTAAGTTTTTAAGAGCTTACTCTTACACAAACATGACTTTAAGAGTAGGTGATTTACCGGTAAAAGATGCTTTAAAAGGAATTACGGTTGATAAACCAAAATATGATACGCAGAAAGAAGTATTCATTCAAGTATTGAAATGGTTAGAAGAATCAAATAATGATTTAGCCACTTTGATTACTGCGGGTGATAAATCTTTAGATGGAGATATTTATTATGCTGGTGATTTAAGAAAATGGCAAAAAGCTGTTAATACTTTCAGATTAAGAGTATTGATTCATTTAAGTAAAAAAGCAGATGATGCAGATTTGAAAGTAAAACAAGATTTTGCAGCTATCATTGCTAACCCAACGAAATATCCATTAATGACTGATTTATCAGAATCTTTACAATATGTTTGGAGTGTAAACAACAAATATCCACGTAACCCTGATAACTTAGGAAATAACGCTACTCGTGAAAATATGTCGAAAACTTATATCGACTTATTGAAAAACAATAATGACCCACGTCTTTTTGTAGTATCAGAACCTGCTGAAGCACAAATTGCAAAAGGCTTAAAAGCTACAGATGTTGAAGCTTATGTTGGTGCAAGTTCTGGAGAAGATTTAGCAGATATGTCATCAAAGGCTGGTCGTGGAGAGTATTCATTCCAAAGCCGTAAGCGTTATTACAGTTCATACACTGGCGAAAATACTTTCTTGGTATCTTATCCAGAAATGTGTTTCAACATTGCTGAGGCAGTAAATCAAGGTTGGGTTACTGGTAATGCACAAGATTGGTACGAACGTGGTATAAAAGCTTCGATGTCGTTCTATGGTATTTCAGATGCTACAGCTTATTTAGCACAAGCTTCTGTAAAATATGCTGGAAATAATGCAACAGGTTTGACACAAATCTTGAGCCAAAAGTATATCGCTTTCTTCCAGAATTCAGGTTATGAAGCTTATTACAACTGGCGTAGAACAGGTATTCCAAGTTTCTTGATTGGGGCTGGAACAGGAAACGGAACAAAAATTCCTTTGCGTTTTAGATATCCACAATCTGAGCAATCGACTAATATTGATAATTTAAAAGAAGCCTTGACTCGCCAGTTTGGAGTAGGAATTGAAGGCGAAAATATCAACGCAGCAATGTGGTTAATTAAATAAAATACCTATCAACCAATGACAATCTCTGAATCTATCCTCCGTCAAAGACTTGATTCAATCTTTGGTCTTTATGAAATTAATGGTGCCGACGAATACGTCGGCGAACCATTAACTATCCTAGAACATAGTTTTCAAGCTGCCATGTTAGCAGAAGAAGAAGGCTATGATGAAGAAGTAATTTTAGCGGCTTTCTTTCATGATATTGGACATTTTTTGCCAAATCGTGATGAAATGAATGGTTTAGGAAATATCAGACATGAAATTGCGGGAGCTAATTTTCTGTACAAAAATGGTTTTTCAAATAGAATTGCTCTTTTAGTCAGAAATCACGTTGAAGCAAAACGATACTTAACTTTCAAGTATCCTGATTATTACCAAAAACTTTCGGAAGCCAGTAAGAAAACATTGGAGTATCAAGGTGGAGTAATGACAGAAGAGGATGCAAAATCATTTGAAAGAATGCCTCTTTTTGATTTATACATTAGAATGAGAGATTGGGACGATAAGGCAAAAGAAGTAGAATTTGAAAAGCCATCTTTAGAAAAATACAAACAAATGGCTTGGAAACACATTGGTTATCGATTGAATTAAGCAGCATTGTGTTGCATTAAATTTTAACTTCCTATAAAAAGCGAAAGGCTGTCAGTATTCTGACAGCCTTTCGCTTTTTATAGTTTTATATGATAGCTTATTCCACTACGATTGTACGAGTAATCTCTTGTGGTTTTGCAGAATTGATATTGATTGTACGAGTAATCGTATCAGTACCATCTGTTATTTCAATGGTATAAGCACCATCGTTAAGTTCTTGTAAATCAAATTTTCCATGATATGAACGAGCATTTTTGGCAATTTTTTCAGTGTGGATAACTTTGCCAGTTTTGTCTTTAATTAAAACACTTACTGTCTTTCCAGCGATTTTATCTAAGGTAAGGTGCATATCTAAAGTACCAACGCTTTGGTACATTCCGATGGCGAAATTGTTCGCTTTGTTGGCATTTACACTTGTTTCTCCTGCGATAGGATTTGCGAAAATTGAGCTAGTTGTTAAAGTTGCAATGGCGATGATTTGTGCTAAAGTTCTCATTGTTTTTATTTGTTTAGATACGGTTAAATTTTTATTTTAAATTAAAATTAAGAGGTTAAACAGTTGTTTATTAATTACTTACAAATGTTTTTTGCTTTATTGTTGAATCAAAATTAGCAGATGGCTTGATACTTTCAACGCAAAAACCAATGGTCGGTTTGCGGTATTGATAAACGGTAATTTGAATAGGGGATACCAAAATCGACTTCTTTCGACTGGTGATTTTCAAGGATGAATGGCAAGCGCTTATTTGAGTGATTTTTGAGAAATATTTCCACCATCAAAAACAGGGCTAAAACTATCCAAAAGAATGTCTGGAGATACTAAAAGAGTGTCGAGAGCATCTTTTTTGCGGGAAATTGCGGTATTTAGTATCTCGTGATATTCTTTTAGTATCTAACGAGATACTTTTTTGCTGTAATTAGTATCTCTCGATATACTTCTAGTATCTAAAGACATACTTTTAGTATATAAAAACCGAAAAAAACCGCAATTTTTGAGTGGGGAAACTCTTTAGCCCACAAAAAAAGGGTCAGTAAATACCGACCCTTTTTGTATGATTAGTAAACCTAAACTACAACAATTCATAAATACCAGCAACACCTTGTCCGCCACCTACACAGGCTGATACCATGCCGTACTTTTGATTTCTACGACGCATTTCATTAAATAATTGTATCGAAAGTTTTGCTCCTGAACAACCCAGTGGATGTCCCAAAGCAATTGCTCCACCATTAACATTTATCTTTGAACGATCTAAATCTAGTTCTTTAATAACTGCTAATGATTGTGCCGCAAAGGCTTCGTTCAATTCTATTTGGTCGACATCGTTGATACTTAATCCTGCTTTTTTCAAAGCCAAAGGAATAGCCGCTACTGGACCAATACCCATAATGCGAGGCTCAACGCCAGCCGTAGTATAAGTAACCATACGAGCAATCGGTTCAAGATTTAATTCTTTTACCATCGCTTCCGACATCACCATTACAAAAGCTGCACCGTCTGAAGTTTGGGAAGAATTACCTGCCGTTACTGTTCCGCCAGCAGCAAAAACAGGTTTTAGGTTCGATAAAGCCTGCATTGTTGTCCCCGCTCTTGGACCTTCGTCGGTATCAACTACATATTCACGGGTTTTCTTTTTGCCTGAATTAGCATCAAAAAAAGTTTCTTTTACTGTAATTGGTACGATTTCATCTTTGAACAAACCATTTGCTTGGGCCGCCAAAGCTTTGGTATGAGATGCTACCGAAAATTCATCTTGCTCTTCACGAGAAATCTTAAATTGTTCACGTACTTGTTCGGCTGTTAAACCCATTCCGATATAATAGTCAGGATGTTTCTGCGCAATTTCAAAATTCAATGCCATTTTGTAACCCGTTGTAGGTACTAAAGACATAGACTCAGCTCCGCCAGCAATGATACAATCTGCCAAACCCGAATGAATTTTAGCCGAAGCCAAAGCGATGGCTTCTAAACCAGAACCACAATAACGGTTGATGGTAAAACCTGGTACATTTTGTGGCAATGATAAAAGGGCGATGTAGCGAGCAATTTGCATGCCTTGCTCTGCTTCTGGAACGGCATTACCTACAATTAAATCATCTACACGAGTAGGATCTAAAGCAGGTACTTGTGCCACCAAATGTTTGATAACTTCCGCTGCCAAATCATCGGGTCTTGTAAAACGGAAAACACCTCTTGGGGCTTTTCCAACAGCGGTACGATAGCCCGCTACGATATATGCGTTCATGTTAATTTAGCTTTTGTATAGCTTTGAGCCGTAAGCTATGAGCTTTGGGCTGTTAAACTATTGTGATTTTGAATAAATTGCGTAAAAGCTTTGAGTTGTGAGCCTTGAGCTATGAGCTTTTGTGTGTAATAATTTTTTTTAAAAACTCATAGCTCAAGGCTCATAACTCACAGCTTTAAACTAATTTCTCAACGGTTTTCCGCCATTTAATAAACTTTGGATACGCTCTAAAGTCTTTTTCTCTGCTGAAAGCGAAAGGAAAGCTTCACGTTCTAAGTCTAATAAGTACTGTTCAGAAACCAATTGTGGATAACTCAAATCTCCTCCAGAAATTACGTAAGCTAATTTTTCAGCAATCTTGGCATCATGTTCTGAAATGTATCTACCCATTTTCATTCCTTGAATACCTGCTTTGAAAAGAGCAATACCTGCTTTGCCTTGTACTTTAATATCGGTACGCTTTTTAGGTTGAGTATAACCTGCTTCGGCTAATTCAATAGCGGCTTGTTTGGCATCTGCAATCAAGCGAGAGCGATTTAGAACAATTTCATCACCACGACGCAAGTAATTCATTTCAAGAGCTTCTTGTGCTGAAGTACTTACTTTTGCCATTGCAATATTCATAAAGGCATTTTGCAAAGTATTCAATTCTGGGTCGCCATTTTTGTATAAATCAGAGCAACGCAAAGCCATTTCTTTTGTTCCGCCTCCCGCAGGAATCAAACCTACGCCAACTTCTACCAAACCCATATAAGTTTCAGCACCAGCCACTACTCTGTCGGCATGAAGATTGATTTCGCAACCACCGCCCAAAGCCAAAGAATGCGGAGCAACCACCACAGGAATCGAAGAGTATCGTACTCGCATCATCGTTTGTTGGAACTGAGCAATCATCATATTGATTTCATCATACTCTTGTTCAATCGCAAACATGAACAACATCGCCAAATTTGCCCCAGCCGAAAATGCTTCTGTACTGTCATTTCCGATAACCAAACCACGGAAGTCTTTTTCTGCCAAAGCAATTGATTTCTGAATGCCTTCAATCACGCCAGCACCCATCGTATTCATTTTTGAACGGAATTCTAAACCCAGAATACCATCGCCCAAATCATACACATTACTTTCAGCATTTTTCCAGACGATATTATTAGAAAGATTTTCTAAAATAATAAAGGATTCTGTTCCCGGAATTACTTTATACGATTTCGTCGGAATATCATAATACAAGCGTTTGCCACCTTCTCTTTTGTAGAAAGTTTTTGCTCCCGAAGCCAACATTTCATGCACCCAATCTGCTGATTTCATGCCTTCATTTTGCATCAGCTCAAGTCCTTTTTCTACGCCGATAGCATCCCAAGTTTCAAACAAACCCATTTCCCAACCGAAACCTGCACAAATGGCGGCATCAATTCGGTATAATTCATCTGAAATTTCTGGAATACGTTTTGTTACGTAGCTAAAGCCATCTAAAATAGTCTTTCTGTAAAATTCGCCTGCTTTGCCTTTGTCGGCCAACAAAACTGCAAAGCGGTCTTTCAAAGCCAAAGTTTTGGTTTGTTCAAAAACTGAGAATTTCACTTTCTGAGAAGGTACGTACTCAAACGTTTTTAGATTCAATGCCAAAATTTCTGATTTGCCATTTGCTCCTTTGATTTTCTTGTAAAAACCTTGACCAGTTTTGTCTCCCAACCATTTATTTTCTTGGAGTTTTTTCACCATTTCTGGTAAAACGAAAGTGTCCTTAGCGTCGTCGTCGGTTAAACCTGCATATAAATTATTTGAAACGTTGATGGTTGTATCTAAACCTACAACATCAGATAAGCGGAAAGTACCAGATTTCGGGCGACCTACCACTACCGAAGTAAGTTTATCGACTTCTTCTACGGTCAGCCCCATTTCTTCTACCACTTGCATGGTTTTCATCATCGAGTACACGCCCACACGATTGGCAATAAAGGCAGGAGTATCTTTACACAAAACGGTAGTTTTACCCAGAAAACGGTCGCCGTAGTGCATCAAGAAATCAATTACCGAAGCATCAGTAGCAGGCGTTGGAATGATTTCCAACAATTTCAGATAACGAGGAGGATTGAAAAAGTGTGTTCCGCAGAAATGTTTTCGGAAATCATCCGAACGACCTTCAGCCATTAAATGAATTGGAATCCCTGAAGTATTAGAAGTAATCAAAGTACCAGCTTTACGCAAAGCATCTACTTTTTCATACAAAGATTTTTTAATCGCTAAATTTTCAACAATTACTTCAATCACCCAATCGTATTGATTGATTTCGGCAAGATTGTCTTCAAAGTTTCCTAATTTAATCCTATTGGCAAAAGATGCAGAATACAATGCCGCAGGATTAGCTTTTAAAGTTTGTTGAAAAGCATCATTAACGATACGATTGCGCACCGCAGGATGAGTAATACTAAGCCCTTTGGCTTTTTCAGCATCGTTGGGTTCTTTCGGAACAATATCCAAAAGCATGACCTCAACGCCTATATTAGCAAAATGGCAAGCGATACGGCTTCCCATAATCCCAGAGCCCAAAACGGCTACTTTTCTAATTGAACGGTTCATGTTGTTTGTTTTATAAAAAATATAGGTAAAGTTAAATAAAAATAAATTTGTTATGCAAGCATACCATTTATTTATTTCAATCTTTTATAAAACAAAAATCCCCACCAACGGTAGGGATTTTATGTATTAACCTTTTCTAAAAATTCACACGAAAAGTGTAAATGCTTTTGATACACATTTTTAAAAAATGAGTACTTATACTTTAAGTATATTTAATTCTTTAGTCATCAAGTAATCTGTCTGCTCATCATCTCCTAATACAAAAATATGTGTCCCACTTATTTCAAACCCCCAGCTTTTATAAAAGTTCAGTGCTTTTAAATTATACTCCCAAACACCCAACCAGAGCAGGTCACAGCCGACAGCCTTTGTCTTTTCAATACATTGATCAAGTAAATAAGCTCCCAACTTTTTCCCATGAAATTCCTTTTTTACATAGATACGCTCTAGTTCAAGGGCATTTCTGTCTGAAAACTCCGCTTTATTTACTCTTAGTTTAGCATAGCCTACTATTTCTTCGTTCAGTTCAACCATTAAGAAAATTGTACCTTCTGTTTGGATTTCACTTAATAGCTGTTCCTGACTAAAATGTTTAGAAAGATAAGCTTGAAGATTTTCAGGAGTATTTTGATGCCCGTAAGTTTCAATAAAAGTTTGTTCGCCAAGCTTGCAAAGTATTACTACATCTGCGCTATTTGCTTCTTTAATTTGAGGGTTATTACTCATAAGAACGAGCTTTTTAAACGTATATTATTCTTCTTTACAAATAAACCATTTTCTATTTATAATAAAAAATGCTTAATTTATATCAACTTATGCTTTTTAGGCATAAATAGAAAATACCGCACTTATCCATTTACTTCTTGATTTTAAAATAATAAACGATGGATTTTAGACAGTTAACTTATTTTTTGGGAGTCGCTTCTGAGCTTCATTTTTCAAAGGCATCAGAAAAAATGTTTATTGCACAACCAGCTTTGAGTAGGCAAATACAGCAATTAGAAAAAGAATTGGGTGTTTTATTGTTTGAACGTGATAAACGAAATGTAAAACTTACGCCAGCGGGAGAGTATTTGAGTAATGAAGCACAAAAAATACTCTCGCAATTGGAGCATATCAAACACAGAACGCAATTGATTCATAATGGGGGAGAAGGAGAAATTAGAATTGGACATCCCGGTTCGGCGATTTACTCGGTTATTCCGCCACTTTTATCGGCTTTGAAATTGTTTTTCCCGAATATTAAAACCAATTTATCTGAAATGCTTGATAGCTCTGTGATTGAAGCATTGAAGAAACATGAAATTGACGTTGCTTTTATTCGGGAACTCCATCCTGATAAGTATCTTACTTCAAAAGTTGTTTTTAGAGAACCTTTTGCTTTAATTTTACCTGAAAGCCACCCCATCAATGAAAATAACTTTGAAAGTTTGGCACAAGTAAGAAACGATAATTTTATTTTACCGCCCAGAAATTCAAGTTCGGTATATCATGATTTACTCTTGAGGATTTGTGAAAGAGAAGGTTTTTTACCGAATATTGTGCATGAATCAAATTATGGGGCGACGATTTTGAAGTTGGTTGAACACAATTTAGGAATTTCAGTGATGCCGATTTCATATAAATTTAGTTCGGCAATGAAGGTAAAATTTATCGAAATGAAAAACATTCCAGAACGAACGAATCTATCAATAATCTGGCGAAAAGATGATACCAACCCTGTTTTACAGAATTTCCTGAAAGTATCAGATTCCTTAGATTTTAGTGATGCACGCTTGTTAAAATAACATTTAATTTTCCGATTATGGCAGCTTTAGATAATATTGATTTACAAATATTACAGTTCTTGCAAGCAAATGCTTTGATGACAAACAAGGAAATTGCTTCAAGATTGAACCTCACGACTACGCCCATTCATGAAAGAATAAAACGTTTGGAAAACGAAGGAGTAATTGAAAAATACACCGCCATTCTGAACAAATCTAAATTGGGGAAAAGTCTGGTGGTTTTGGTAGATGTAACGCTGAAAGAACATGCAGCGAGTTTCTTGGAACAATTTGAAAAAGATGTTTTACTCTTGCCTGAAGTAGTAGAATGCTATTGCATTTCGGGAGGTTCCGATTTTCTGTTGAAAGTATTGGTGAAAGATATGGATGAGTATCGCCATTTTATTTTACATAAATTAGCGACACTCTCGAATATTGGAAATGCTCAAAGCAGATTTGTTGTCAACGAAATAAAAAGCCAAACACCTGTACCAATTAATTTGTGAGTGAGTGAATTGTGATTTCGTGATTGATTTTCTTTAGAAAACTAACTTATAGAAGCCACTTCCCATTCACAAATTACTTCACCACTGGTGGTGGTGTTTTCTTGCCTCCGAAAACAGAAATGTTTACATAACGTTTTGGCGCTAATCTGAAATCAATTAGAAGCTTATCTAAATCAGCCACTGAACGGTTGAGGTTGGTATAAAGTGAATCATCTTTCAATAATTTACCCATTGAACCTTGACCTTTTTCAATGCCTTGCATAATGCGTTGGAGTCCTTCTAAAGATTTTTGCGTTGTTGCTACCGCTTCGCTAATTTTCAAAGCATTAAGCGAATCAGCCATTGTATTAAATTTACCAATCAATGGTTTTAAGCTTTTTTCTGTTTCAATTAAATTACCAGAAAGGGTTTTCATATTGGCAGAAATTCCTGCTAAGTTATTTCTATTTTCGTTGATAGTAGCATTTAATGAAGAAGTTAGAACACCAACCGAACGGTCTGAATTTTTTACAAAACCATTTACCACCACACCCGTATTTTCAAAACTTTTAGCAACGATACGAAGCGATTTTGTTAATGAATCAAGGTTTTGAATCAATGGGAGGGCTTTTTCTTTTAATAAATCAGTTACGCCTGTTTCAGAAGAAGCGACTAAATTTCCGCCATCTTCAATGAATTTTCCTGAGAATTTTCCCATTTCAATTCTGATGAGTTTCCCACCTAATAATCCATCAGAAGCTAAAACTGCTTTGGTTCCTTCGGGTAATTGTAAATCTTTTCGGATACTGATTACGACTTTTACTTGGTTGTTTTCCCCTTTTATTAACTCTACAGCTTTTACTTGTCCAATTTTCATTCCACTTAATGAAACTTGATTCGCTGCGGTTAATCCTTGTACATCTTTGTAGATTACGACGTATTTGTTTTCCTGGGTAAAGAAATCTTGTCCTTTTAAAAAGTTGAATCCTAGGTATAAAATTACAAAGGTTGTAATGGCAAGTATTCCTATTTTGGTTTCTTTAGAGATGTTCATGTGTTGATTATTGAAGTTTTAGCAATTGATTAATCGGAACAAATATGATTTTTTGCTAGAAACAATCAATTATTCTAATTTTCAATTTCTTCTTTATATGATTTGAATGCTCTGAAAATGGCTTCTGCTACTTCGTTTTGACCCGACTGAGAAGCTAAATATTGTTCTTCGTTTTTATTCGTTAAAAAACCAGATTCTACTAATACACTCGGCATTGCGGTTTCCCAAAGTACTAAAAAACCAGCTTGTTTTACGCCGTAGCTATGTCTTTCAGTTTTTTGTTTGAATTGTTTTTCAATTTTTTGTGCCAACTTAAGGCTATTCATCATAAAGGCACTTTGGTAATTTGCCATCATGATATGCCCTAATGGTGAATTCGGATTAAAGCCATTATAGTTTTTTTCATAATTGGCTTCTTGCAAAATTACGGAGTTTTCTCGCTTTGCCACATCAAGGTTGCTACTTGTTTTATGTAACCCCATTGTGTAGGTCTCAGTTCCTGCAAGTTTAGAGGAATGATGCGCATTACAATGTACCGAAATAAATAAATCTGCTTTATTTCTATTGGCAATAGCAGAACGTTCGTGCAAATCTACAAAGACATTTTTTGTGCGAGTATAAATTACTCTTACTTCTGGATATTCATCTTTGATTCTTTCTCCTAGTTCTAAAACAATTTTTAGCGCTATTTTAGATTCGTCGTTGCTGGCTCCGTGGCAACCGGGGTCTTTCCCGCCATGACCAGCATCTAGTACAACGGTTCTTACTCTAGTCTGCAATGAAACAGGCTGATTTGTTGATTCTTCAACAAGGGAATCTTGAAAAGTAAAACCACTGAGCGAGCAAATCCAAGTGATTATTAAAAAACCTTTAACAAACTTTAACATTATTTTCGGGTTGGTTCGCTATGTTCAACAAGTAATGAAGTATTTTTGTGCGTTGTTTAATAAAAGACAAATATAAATTTTAAAGACTTCTGAAAAAAGCAATCCACATATTCAGTATAGTAATTAGCTTACTTTTAGGGCTTATAACACTAAATCAGTCTTCGGCTCAAAGATTATTGGGCGGAAAACCCTTTAAACCTAAAGCCAGTAAAGCTAATACAGTAATTCCTAAAGATACTGCTAGTTTAGACTCTACCAAGAAAAGTCTTACAAAAAGCTTACCTGATTCTTTAAAAAAAGAAAGTGACCTTAGCACTACGGTTATTTACTCTGCCAAAGACTCTACCATTATGGATACCGAAAACCAAGTGGTGTATCTGTATGGCGAAGCTAAAGTTACTTATGGTGATGTTTCACTGGAAGCAAATTTCATTCAGCTCGATTGGGCGAAGAATGTAGTTTTTGCTCAGGGTACTAAAGATTCGACGACGAATAAAATCGTTGGAAAACCCATTTTTAAACAAGGTGGCGAGCCTTATGATGCAGAGGAAATCAGGTATAATTTTAAAAGTAGAAAGGCTTTTATTAAAGGACTTATCACCACGCAAGGCGATGGTTTGATTCAGGGTGAAAAAGTGAAAAAGGATAATGAAGATAACCTTTATATCAGAAACGCTATTTATACTACTTGTAATCTGGAACATCCCCACTTTAATATTCGGGCTACTAAAATTAAGGTGGTTGGTAAAAGAGAAATCGTAGCAGGGCCTTTCCATTTTGAATTAAACGAAATTCCTTTGCCAATTGGTTTACCTTTTGGTTTCTTCCCTTATAAACCCCCTCAAGAATCGGGTACTTCTGGTATTATCATGCCTACTTATGGTGAAGAACCACAAGGTAGAGGTTTCTTCTTGCGGGATGGTGGTTATTATTTTGCTTTAAGTCCGAATATCGGTTTAAGACTTACAGGTGAAATTTACTCGAAAGGAAGTTTCGGGATTGCTGCCAATTCACAGTATATCAAACGTTATCGTTATTCAGGTACTTTTAATTTGAATTTCAGAAAAAGTAATAATGGTAGCGAGTTCGACCGCCAGTCGAGAAGTGATTATGGTATCCAATGGTCGCACTCACCACAAAGTCGTGGAAATTCTAGTTTTTCGGCATCGGTTAACTTACAAAGTAATTCAAACAGCCAGTACAATAGCGTAAATACAAGTAGTTATATCTCTACGGCTTTAAACTCTTCGGTACAATATTCCCGCAATTTTGGGCAAACTGTTCGTACAAGTTTAAGTTTACAGGCTGACCAAAACACAGTAACGAAAGCTGTAAATGTCAATACCAATTATACTTTTGGGTTAAACCAATTTCAGCCTTTTAAAAAGAAAAATGCTGTTACCGACCGTTTTATCGACCAATTTCGTATGGGTTTAGATGTTTCTGGAACGTATGGTATTACCAACCAAGTGGCATTAACCAACCGTTCTTACAACAACTTTGGTTATACTGTTTATAGAACTATTGATACGCTTGACCTTGACCCAACCAAACCTGTTATCATCGACCCAAGAACAGCCGCTAATTCAGCCACTAACCTTGCCAGAGACGGTGTGATTCCATTCAACTTATCAACTTTACCAGAGTTGTTAAAGAATGCGCAGTTTAAGGCACAATACAGTATTCCGATTTCATTACCGAATATCAAAATTGGTAAATACATTAACTTAACGCCTGGTTTTAACTTTTCTGGAAACATTTATCAGCAGAAGTATAGATACGAGTTCAAAAAAGAAAATGATTTAGCGGGTCGATACAGTAAGGATACTATTGCCCAAAAAGGTGCAGTAGCTATTGATACACTGAGAGGTGGTGCATTTTATGCTGATTATACCTATGCTTTCTCGATGAGTATGAATACTCGTTTGTACGGAACTATCAATTTCAAAAAAGGTAGATTACAAGGCATTCGTCACACGCTATCGCCTTCTATTAGTGTTAATTATACGCCCGATTTTACAGACCCGAAATATGGTTTTTATCAAACGGTTCAAATCAATAATAGAGTTCATAAATATCAAAAAGGGGAAACCATTCCAAGTTCTTTAGCAGGACAAGAAACCCTTCCGGGTGATTTCTTGAATATTTCAAACTTCAATCCTTCGCAAACCAACCGTGGTAGTCAATCAGGGGGGATAAGTTTCGGGATTCAGAATACTTTAGAAGCGAAACTCAGGGCGAAGTCGGATACTGCGCAGAAAGAATCTGAGAAAATGATGTTAATTGATAACTTCTCGTTGACTGGAAATTATAACTTCTTCGCAACCCAATACAAACTTTCTAACTTGAATTTTGGTGCGAATTCAAGAGTGAGAAAATTTGATATTAATTTGGGTGGTTCGTTAGATCCATACAAATATGTAAATGATGGATATTCAATTTCTGGACGTAGAATTGATACTTTGTTAATCAGTGTGGGCGAAGGTTTTGCCAAATTAGCAAGCTTAAACTTCTCGGTAAGTAAAAGCTTTAAACCAGCCGTAGCCGATAAAAAGAAACAAAATAGCAATGGTACTGAAGGACAAATGAATCAAATCAACAGAAACATCAACGATTATGTTGACTGGTCTGTGCCTTGGAGTTTTCAGTTTGGTTTTAACTACAACATGAACAAAACAGGTTTTGCACCTGCTACGATTGTAAGTGCCTTGACTTTCAAAGGCGATGTGAAACTGACGGAGAAATGGAATTTCACCTTGAGTTCTGGTTATGATTTTGTGAACAAAGGGATTTCATTGACCAACATTAGTATTCATAGAGATTTACACTGTTGGGAAGCTAATTTCGACTGGACACCAATCGCCAGTCCATATTATGGTCGTTCAAGTACTTATAATTTCACCATCAGAGTGAAATCAGCTTTATTGCAAGAATTAAAACTTTCACGTAGAAATACTTTCTATGATAGAGGAGGTTTTTAATAGCTAAGATTTATGCCTTGTGAGGGATGTATTCCTTAAAAATAAATATTCCATCATCAGCCCAATTCGTCATGACGAGTTGGGCTGATTTGTTTATCGAAATCTATCTTTATTTGTCTGAATATCAGTGTAGAAGTATTACTCATTGAGTTTGCTTTATCTTCATACAAATACTAAAATCTCCAATTAAAGTCTTGAATTGAATATTGAATTACCGTTTAATAAATATCCCTATAATTTCTTCCTGTTTTATGGCTAAACAATCAATAATTTTTATACGTTTGTTAAGGCAAAAGATTGGTAGCAAGCACCTGATTTTCGACACCGATTACCTTTCTTCTTGCAACATACTTCGTAATATATACTTATTGGAGAAAATTGAATAGTAAACACCATTATTCCATAAGACATTCTACGAAGGACGCTCTCTAAAATCTTTTTTCTAACTTAATAAAACTTACTGGTATGAGTGCATCCAACAAAATTTCAGCTGTTTTGAACGAAGCCGACAAAATAGCAGCAATTGCTTTCTTGCAACAAGCAAAAGACCAATTACCTTTTTTAATTAGTACGCCAGCAGACCAAAGTCCTAGCAGAGTAATGGGTTCTAAAAGCGTTGAATATGTGTTACTGTGCTTGGAGGGCGCTAAAAGCTATCCCAACAAAATGACAGGCGATTTTGATACCGAAGAATTTGAAAAAGATGTAGTATTAATTAGTCAGCTAAGAAGTGTTAAACTAGCAGTAGCAGATTTATTAGATAGGATAGACGACACAATGTTGGCCGCCAGCGCCGATGCAATGATTGCTTCGGATAAAGTATATAAACTATTGAAAGTAGCATGCAAAGAAGACGGTTCAATGAAAGATTTAGTAGATAGAATTGCCCAACGATACAAAAGACCATCCTCTAAAAAGCCTAAAAAAGATAACAATCAGTAATTAATGTTTTTAATATTCTAACCTGCGTAGCTTATCATTTATAAAAGGTAGGCTACGCTATTTTTTTTGATAAAGCACCAACATAATTTGTTCAATACTGATTAAAAATTGATGGCAAGCCAACAAAAAATGGTGAAAGCTGATTAAAAATTGATGGCGAGCCAACAAAAAATGGTGAAAGCTGATTAAAAAATGGTGAAAGCTGATTAAAAATTGATGATGAGCCAACAAAAAATGGTGAAAGCTGACTAAAAATTGCTGGCATGTCAACAAAAAATGGTGAGTGTTAATTAGAAATTAGTGGAGTGTCAATAGAGTTTGTTTAATGATGATTAAAAATTGATGAGGTGTTAATGAAATCAGGTCAATAAAGAAGCTTTATGGGCTTTAATTCTTTATTTGAATTGGAACGATTGATTAAAAAAAAGATGAGCTGACACAACTATTGTCTTAGCTGATTGAGTACTAGACATTTGTGTGATAATTAAGCTTTTAATTAGGTAAAAACTATCAAATTTTTTCAGAAATCAGGATAAAACCTACAATATTATTACTTATGACACAGTTTTAGAGACTATACGATGAGTAAAATTATTCTTAAATTTGCCAATCTTTTTGAATAGATTTTACGTACAGTAAATAGTCAACAACTTTCATTCAAGCAATCGAAATATTATGGAAACAGAACTTAACAAAGACCAAAAAACAATCCTCAACAACATTGGTTATTATCAAATTATAGGTGGTGTTACAGGTATTGGCTTTACCATTTATCAACTATTACAAACAAATACTGTTAATCAAACAATAGCAATACTGTATTTATTTTGTTTAGCTGTGAGTGCTTTATCGGTGTATAGTGGGCAGTTACTTGTGAAAGGAAAACACAACAAAGGCTTACAATTTTCATTGCTTAGTCAAGTATTACAAATCTTTAACTTTACGCTTTCAGGCATTACTTTAAAGTTTGTAGCAGGCATCATGCTGTCGTTGGGTATTAGTTATACCGAAACATTTAAAGTTATCTCAGGTTTTTCACTTGCTGAAAATACACTCAACTTTGATGCAAGCGATAACTCAGTCATCCTCTCAATAAATATCGTAGCATTGTTTTTAGTATATCTTATTGATAAAGTACAGAATGACATAGAAGACAAAGAGATATTACTCGAGAACGAAGCGAATAAGACGATTTATTAAGAGTGAGTTATCACGAATATTAAAAACACCAAAAGCTGTCGAAATTAGTTGTTCGACAGCTTTTTGTATTTAATGGACACAGAATTTCTACTGTTAGTCAGGTTATTTGCAAGAAGGCGACTATTTTGTTGTTAAAAAACACCCTACGCCAAGCAATGGTTAAAATTCATAACCAATATAATTATCAAGTTCTCTGACTGGTAACATCTCTTTGGGTACTAATGGGCTATCTACTTCTACTTCTATCCCTTTTCGCCAAGCTAACTTAGCTAATGCTGTTATTTCAAATGAAAAATAGGTTTTTGCATACCAAAATTCACCTCTTCTTCCGTGTGTTTTAATTAATTCTTGTAACCCCTGTTCTACTAGTATTTTGTTGTTGTTCAAAATACCCTCACAAACGTTAATCATTCCTGTAAAACCTTTATTTCCTTTCTTCGTAACAGTTATTTTTAATTTCTCAATTTGGGCTTTAAGCTCTTCTGCATTATCAGTAATAATAGACCTAATGGCAGTATTAAAAATATAACCAATAAAATTCTTGTTTGACACTTTATTCTTTAGTGTTCCATAGCGATTAATAATATCTGTATTGTCACTTAACACAGCACAGCAAATTTTATAAATTGAGGTATCCATCAGCTCATCATAATTTCTCACCATATATTCTCCACATAAAGCGGCTTTATAAAAATGTTCTCTGGCTTTAACATAATCATTTAAAACATACATAGAATGAATGGCTATACCTCTGGCTGTCAACTCTAGATTTCCTATAGCCCAATTCCTATACTCAGATAAATTTATTCGTTCTAAACAAATTTTCTCATCTCTCAAACAAATTTTCAGGGTTTCTTCTAAACTCACGTATTTCATTTTAATTGAATGGATTAAGTTTTATTAATACAATTTCTTTAGTTTCATATTCAGATTTTAGTATTTCCTATAAACCAAAATTAATGAATAGCATTTGTTCTCAACCAATTTACCAAGCCAACCTTCCCTTCCAAAAATTTAACATAACAATAACGATTTTTATACTTACTTTTGCAACCCAAAATTTTAGGTGTAAATGCAAGAGAATCAATATATTAGTTTGTCGCCCACTACTGTTGTGCAGGAAAATACTTTTTCAAAAGAAGCATTCGGGAAAGATTTTGCTTGGGGAATAGCCATGGCTGCTTTTCAAAACGAAGGTGCTTGGGATAAAGATGGTAAAGGTGAATCTATCTGGGATAAGTTTTCACATAAAAAGAATAAAATCAAAGACCAGCAAAATGCTAAAGTAGCTTGCGATTTCTACCATCGTTTTGAAGAAGATATTTTACTGGCAAAATCGCTCAATTTTAATACTTTCCGTTTTTCTATTGCTTGGACACGTATCTTGCCGCATGGCACTGGCAAGGTAAATCAGGCTGGATTAGAGTTTTATCATCAAGTAATAGACTGTTGTTTAGAAAACGGATTAGAACCTTATGTCACGCTTTATCACTGGGATTTACCCCAAAGCTTAGAAGATAAAGGCGGTTGGACAAACCGTGATGTTATCGACTGGTTTTCGGATTACTGCGAAGTTGTTACTCGAGAATTTGCTGCCAAAGTAAAGCATTGGTTGGTACTAAATGAACCCGCAGGCTTTACAGGTTTGGGTTATATGACGGGCTATCATGCGCCCGGTCGTTTGGGTATGAGGAATTTCTTACCAGCCGTACATCACGTAGCCATGTGCCAAGCCGAAGGTGGAAGAATTATCCGAAAAAATGTCCCCGAAGCAGTGATTGGTACTACTTTTTCTTGTTCATTCATCGAGCCTTTTACCGATAGCGAAAATGATAAAAGAGCTGCCAAACGCATTGATGCTTTACTGAATCGTTTGTTTCTTGAACCTACTTTGGGCTTGGGTTATCCTGTACATGAGCTGCCTTTTCTACAAAATATGATGAAAAAATATGTTCATGCGGGAGATATGGAGAAATTGGCTTTTGATTTCGACTTTATTGGTGTGCAGAATTACTTTAAATTGGTAGTGAAAAGTGCCTTTTGGATTCCTTATTTAAAAGCCCTTGAAGTAAAACCTAAAACCAGAAAGATTGATAATGTAACGGACTTGGGCTGGGAAGTGTCGCCTGATGGAATGTACAATATTTTGAAACAGTTTGGTGAATACAAAGACATCAAACAAATTATGGTGACGGAAAACGGTGCGGCTTTTAAAGATGAATTAATTGACGGAAAGATAAATGATAGCCAAAGAGTAGCCTTTTACCAAAGTTATTTACAACATATCTTGAAAGCCAAGCAAGAAGGAGTAAATATAAATGGTTACTTAGCTTGGACGTTGACAGACAATTTTGAATGGACAGAAGGTTATAAACCAAGATTCGGTTTGGTTCATATAGATTTCAAAACCCAAGAAAGAACAGTGAAAGAATCGGGGAGATGGTTTGAAGAGTTTTTAAAATAGCTTTGAGCTTTCAGCGATGAGCTATGAGTTTTTGATAAACTTAGCTCATTGCTCATAGCTCACAGCTGAAAAGCTATTTCATCGTTCAATAAACTCCTTAAACGCCTTTCTATAAGTATCCGAAATCGGTAAAAATACTTTGCCGATTTGTACTTTTTCTCGGTGAACAGATTCTATCCATTCTAAAGCTACAATATAAGAATTATGTATTCTGACGAATTGTGTTTCGGGCAATTGAGCTTCCAAAGCTTTCAAAGTTTGTAATGCCACTACTTTTTGTTGAGTAGTATAAATGGTGACGTAATCCTTCAAACCTTCAATATACATAATTTCCGACAAGCGAATTTTTACCAGTTTTGTGCCATCTTTTACAAAAATAAAAGCCTGTGTTGCATCTGCTTGGTTGATGATTACTTCTTTGATTACCTTCTCTTGTATCACAGGTGCTTGTGGCTGTTGTTGAACAGAAACAGTCGTATTCAGTCGTAAAGAAGCTTTTTCAACAGATTTTAAGAATCTTTCAAAGGTGATGGGTTTCAACAAATAATCCAACACATCTAATTCATAGCCTTCTATGGCATATTCAGAATATGCCGTCGTGAGAATTATCAAAGGTTTTTTCTGTAAAATTTTTAACAAAGTAATGCCAGTTATCTCAGGCATTTGGATGTCCGAGAAAAGAATATCAACCGTATTATCTCTAAGAAAATCTAAAGCTTTTAATGGGTCTGAAAAAGATTGTACTAATTGCAAGTACGGCACTTTTTTCACGTAAGTTTCCATTAAACTACGAGCCAAAGGTTCATCTTCAACAATGATACAAGTATGGGGCATCTTTTTTAGTTGTGAGTGATTGTGTTAATTGTGATTTAGTGATTTTTTTAATTGTGAATTAGAGAATTGCGAATTAATGAGTAATGTTTTATAGAAATCACTAATTCACTCAATCACAATTCACAATTAAATTACAAGCGTTAATTTTACTTTATAATTCGTTTCTCCGTCTTCAACGTCTAATTGGTATTTATTAGCGTAGCTCAAATCTAATCTACGACTAACATTTCTTAAACCAATACCTGATTTTTCATGATTTGAAGACTTCAATTTACTGTTTTCTACCGTATAAATCAAAGACTCGTTACTCACCAATAATTTTACAGCAATAAAAGCATCGGTTGAATTATTACTTACACCATGTTTGAAAGCATTCTCCAGAAAAGTAATCAGAATTAAAGGGACAATTTGTGCTTGTGTGATGTTTCCTTCAATTTCAAAACTAATCGGAATTTGGTTGTTCAACCGTAGTTTTTCGAGACTAATATAATTTTCGATATACTCAATTTCTTTACTTAACAATACTTTCGCATGATTAGAATCATAAATCATGTAGCGCATCATTTGTGATAATTTAGCAATTACTTCGGTAGTATTTGGCGAATTGGTAAATGCTAAATAATACAGATTGTTCAAAGTATTAAATAAAAAGTGCGGATTGATTTGCGCTTTCAAGAAAGTAAGCTCTGCCATCAACTTTTCATTTTCTACTTCTTTTCGTTTGGCTTCAAGTTCTAACCAATCTTCTGCAAACTTTAACATTCCCACAAAAATGACAATGAAAAACGTTCCTACAGCTTGTTGAACAATAAATTTCGAGCTATAAAAGTAACCGATATGCTCATTATGTGCCATTTGATACCTTTTTACATAGATATATGCTGTAATCATAATGGCAAAAAGTGGAAGGAATTCAAACAAATAAGCTACAAGGTTCTTGTTCTTTAGAAAACGTGGAAGAAAAATAAAATAATTGATATAAGCCACTAAGGCTACAAAACCTACGTGAAGTACGGAAGTAACCAAAGCTTCTACTAAATCGGGTTCTTCACCGGGTTTGGTGAAGCTGACTTGATAATAAAAGAAAGAGAAATACACACACCAGAAAGACAAGTGTATGAGTAAGATTCTATTTCGTTGGATATAAGCTTGCATATTTTTATAATGAATAATAATCAGTTTGGTATAAGTTCAACTCAAATTTCTGTAAAAAAACTAACATATATACTCTTGATGGGCTTGAAGTACTCCAATTGTCTAAACTATTGGATGAGTCCTCTATTTTATCCGATAATTCACCTCGAAATCCCGACAATTCCACTTTATCGTGTTGGTATCCGATTCGTCGATTTTCCTCCCCAGGTTGTCTATCGCTGATTTTCCTTTCATTTTATTGTATTTGTTTTGTAGCAAGAAATTCACAAAGACCAAAAAATCAAAAGCGTTTTCGATACAATCAAATATTTTACGACGATGAAAAAATTATTAACATTATTCCTAATCATTTTCACAAGTAGTGAAATCGCATTAGCTCAATTCGGAGGTCCGCCAAACGGAGGCGGTGGAGATGGAAATGGTAGAAGACAAACTTCTCAACAACAAGCTGCACCAAGTTTTGAAATCAATACTCCTAAGGGAAATTCTAAAATCTCAGGTTTTATCATTGATTCAACTGCTACGAATGCGGTAGAATTTGCGAATATTTCATTAATCAACAAAGCTACTAAAAAGCCAGTTGATGGAACAATGGCAGATGAAAAGGGGAAATTTTCATTAACGAAAGTTGCTGTTGGTGATTATAAATTAACGATTTCGTTCATCGGTTTTGAAAGTAAAACCATTGATAATATTAAAGTAGAAAAAGGAAAAGACATTGATTTGGGCGTATTGAAATTAGCACCAATTTCTCAAATGTTAGATGGAGTAACAGTTACAGCTGAAAAAGCATTGATTGAAGAAAAAGTTGACCGCCTAGTATATAATGCTGAAAAAGATATGTTAGCAAAAGGCGGAGACGCTTCGGATATTTTGAAAAAAGTACCAATGCTTTCGGTCGATTTAGATGGAAATGTATCGCTAAGAGGAACGACCAATATTAAAGTTTTAATCAATAATAAGCCTTCTACCATTGTAGCAAGCAGTATTGCAGATGCTTTGAAAATGATTCCTGCTGATTTGATTAAAACGGTAGAAGTAATTACTTCGCCATCGGCTAAATATGATGCTGAAGGTTCAGCGGGGATTATCAACATCATCACTAAAAAATCATCTATTGAAGGTTTGACATTGAATGTAGATTCAGGAGTAGGACTTCGTGCTTCAAACTTAGGACTAAACGGAAGCTATCGTAGTGGTAAATTAGGTGTTACTTTAGGAGGTTTTGGAAGATTATTCTACAATAAATCAGCTACTTCTTTAGAGCAATCAACTGTGAGAGATGGTGTTACACAATTAACACAACAAAGTTCTGATGCTAAAGACAACGGTCTTTTTGGAAGATATAACTTAGGTTTTGATTATGAAATTTCAAAAAGTCAATCAATCAATGCTTCGGTAGCTTTTGGTACAAGAAATTTAGAACGTAGCCAAGATTATATCACGAGATTATTTTCAAACAGTTCGTTAACTTCTACTTCTTACAGAGATGTTGATAGCAAAGATTTATCCAATTCAGTAGATGTGAATGTTGATTATATCAAAACATTCAAACCACAACAAGAGTGGTCTATTTCTACTCAATACAGCCAAAATAATTTAACGAATAATTTTGATGCTAATATTTTGAACGGAGCTAGTGAATTATTGAGTCGTCAGAGAAACATCAACGGTAATACCAACCGTGAGATTACACTTCAAACAGATTATCAAACACCAATCAAACAAAACCAAATGTTTGAAGTAGGTTTAAAAAGTATTACTCGTCAAGTAGATAGCGACTACCAATATTTATTCGCAGGTAGTACAGGAGGATATAGTACAGATGCTAATAATCCTTCGGGCTTATTGAATTACAAGCAAATGATTTCGTCGGGATATGTTTCTTATACTTATTCAACCAAGAATAAATATACTTTCAAAGTAGGAACACGTTACGAATACACAACAATTGATGCTACGACCGATAAGAATGCTATCAATATTCCATCTTATGGAAATTTAGTGCCAAGTATTAATATTTCTAAAAGTTTAGGTGGTGCAACTTTGAAATTGGCTTACAATAATCGTATTCAACGTCCGGGTTTACAACAACTGAATCCGAACTTCAATGCTTCAAATGCACAAAATATTACGATTGGTAATCCGAGCTTAAAACCAGAAATTACCAATAATATTGAATTAAGTTTGAGTAAAAATATCAACAGAACGTATTTGAATGTATCGGTGTTCGGTCGTCAGACAAACAATTCAATTGTAAGAATCAGTACACCATCAGACACTTTGGTTGGGGCAATCGTAACAACTTTCCAAAACATTGGTAAGCAACAAACATACGGAGCGAATATTTTTGGAAATACTTTCATCACACCGAAATGGTCGTTGAACGGAGGAGTAGATATTTACTATAATTACTTAGATGGACAAGCAGCGAATGCAACAGGCGGTTATTCACTAATTAGTAACTCAGGTTTAACAATTGGTGGAAGAATTTCATCACAAATACAATTAAATAACGGTTGGGGCGTTCAAGCATTCGGTGGTTACCGTGGAAACCAAGTACAATTACAAGGTTCACAAAGCGGAATGGGAATGTATTCTGTTGGTGTAAAGAAAGATATCAACAACAAAAAAGGAAGTATTGGCTTAGCAGCAGAGAATTTCTTTGGAGGAATGACGATGACTTCAACGTTGAATACCGCACAGTTTAGTCAGAAAAGTGTAAACAATATTTATAACCAAAATATCAAATTAACGTTTAGTTATAAGATTGGTAACATGAAGTTTGTAGAACAGAAAAAATCAAAATCTGTTAAAAATGATGATGTAAAAAGTGGGGAATCTAATAATTAAGTATAAAATTTGTAAATTCAAACGTTAAAATAAACCAGTCTAATCAATCTAAAACAATGAAAAAAATCGCAATCCTAGTAACAACCATTGTTGTATCAGTAACATCATCATTTGCTCAAAAATGGAATGTTGATAAAGCGCACTCTAAAGTAGGCTTTACAGTAACCCACTTAATGCTTTCAGAAGTAGATGGTAATTTCAAAACTTTTGATGCAACCATTACTTCATCAAAAGAAGATTTTACGGATGCTGTTTTTGAATTATCAGCAGATGTTGCAAGTGTGGCTACTGATAACGATATGAGAGATGGACATTTGAGAAAACCAGATATGTTTGATGCTGAGAAATTCCCAAAATTGACGTTCAAAAGTACTTCTATCACTAAAGTTGATGCTAAAAAGTATAAATTAGCAGGCGATTTAACGATTAAAGGAGTAACAAAACCAGTAACACTTGATTTAACATTGAACGGTGTTGGTAAAAACAACAGAACTCAAAAGCCAATTGCTGGGTTTAAATTAACAGGGACTATCAAACGTACTGACTTCGGTGTAGGCGGAATGCCATCAGCAGTAGTAAGCGAAGACATCGAAATTAGAGCAGTAGGTGAATTCGGTAAAGAGTAAAAAATAAGAAATAACATTGATTATTTCTTCAAGATATAGTCAGTCTGGAACACACGTAAAGTTGTGTTTTTGATTGAAAAAAAGAAAGGCTTGCTGTTCTACGGCAAGCCTGTTCTCTTTTATGATAATGAGTAAATTACTTTCCAGTAAATCTGTACAAATAAGGCGCTTTGTTGGCTGCACCTGTCATTTTTTTATCTAATCTTTCCAAAATTCCCAAGCTTAACATTTTGCGTTGGAAGTTAGTGCGAAGTAACTTTTTATCTAAAATGGTTTCGTATAAATTCTGCAAATCATTCATCGTAAATACTTCTGGCAAAAGATTAAAACCAATTAGTTTTTCATCCAGAAAGAAACGTAAGGTTTCCAAAGCTTTTGATACCATTAATGAATGGTCATAAATCAAAGTAGGAATTTCTTTAATATCATACCATTCGCAAGTATCAGAATGTATATCTGGAGTTGGTGTTGCTTTCGTAAAATCAATTAAAGCATAAAAACCAATCGAAATAAAGCGTCTCATCAAAAAATGGTCGGGACCAATAATATTTCCACCAGCTGCCATTGCAGATTTCATTACTTCATTATCTCGTCTATTTCTATCACCAAATACATGAAATTGTTCTAAGTAAATATTCGTCAAACCTGTTCGTTCTTCTAAAATTCTTTGGGCTGCCTCTTCTAAATTTTCACTTTCTTTGATAAATCCACCCGGAACAGCTAACCAATCTGTACTTTTAAAATTCAGTAATAATATTTTCAATTGATTGTCGTGAAATCCAAAAATCACGCAGTCAATTGAAATGCCAGGAAGATAATCAACAGAACTAATTAGAGTACTCATAAGCTTTTTTGAGATGTTTAAGCGAAATTTTGATAAATGTAAAGAAAAATTTGGTAAGATAAAAAGGTTCAATTATCATTGTACCGCAATGATACAATAATTTTAATACTATTTAATCTGGAAAAATAAATATGATTTTTTTGAGTATTTTTCTTAGCACTTTGTTATTCAGGTTTTTGACAAATGGTGAGGCAAATTAAGAAAAGAGAAAGTATGAATTCAGATAGCTTCCATTGTCTTAATGAATATGATATCCTAAGATTATTTTAGAAGTAAAAATGATAGCTATTTTAATCACGTAATGGATACTGAAAATTCAAGGAAGATGTAAAATAGACAGAATAGCTGAATAAAACCATTCTTATTGAAATAATGTATTGAAAACCAGATTTATAAATTGACGATTTACCCATAAAGAAATAAAGTACAACTATAAATTCGGACTCATGCCTGCCTTAGGGCAGGCGATGTCAATGAATATCTGTAAACACTCTTGTATCCAATTATAATATTTGATTCGGAAAAACATAACCACAATAAAAACGGCTTATTGTTAAAGATTTGATAATAAAACATAACCTGAAACTATGCAAAATAGAAGAGACTTTCTTAAAAACACAGGTGCTTTAGCACTTGGTGGAATGCTACTACCAAATTTGGCAGACGCATTTGCTACTAAACTTACTCCGAAAAACTTTGGAGTGCAGTTATTCACAACGATGTCGATTATCGATAAAGATGTAACAGGAACATTGAAGCAAATTGCTGGAATTGGTTATAAAGAAATAGAATCGGCTTTCAGTATGAAAGGCGGATATTATGGCATGAAGCCAAAGGAATTTGCCACTGTAGTAAGTGATTTGGGCATGACTTGGCAAGCACACCATATTATGGGGGCGCCTTTCAGAATGCCAGCTCCAAAACCGGGAGCACCCGTAAATCCGAATGCTGAAATGTTGAAAAAAATGCCACCGATGAAATCGTTAATGAACGATACTCAGCAGGTAGTTGACGAAGTTGCAGAAGGCGGTGCAAAGTATTTGGTATGTGCAAGTATTCCTGTGAAGACATCAGAGGATATTAAATCGTCTTTAGAGATTCTTCAGAAAGCAGGAGAGGCTTGTAAAAAAGCAGGACTTACTTTTATTTTCCATAACCACACGGCTGAATTTGAAAAAGTAGATGGACAATTACCTTTCGATATTTTTACTTCACAAATTAGTGCTGATTTATTGAAATTTGAATTGGATTTGGCTTGGGCAACGAAAGCTGGTGTAAATATTCCAGAATTATTTGCTAAACATCCGGGACGTTTCCCATTGTTTCACGTAAAGGATTTGAACAAAGAAACCTTGTTGCCTGTAGAAGTAGGAACAGGAATTGTTGACTTTAAATCAATTTTTGCGGCTGCTGATACTGCTGGAGTAAAACATCTTTTCATCGAACAAGATGGAGCGCCATCTCCAATTGATAATTTAACGACAAGTTTTGGTAACTTAAAGAAGATTACAGCTTAATAGCCAATCAAGTAATTTAAAAATCCCACAAGCGATGTGATATTGCTTGTGGGATTTTTAATTTTTATACGTCTATACTTATGAGTTGGAAACTCGTTCTACAAAAATGTAAATTTTTTGTATTATTCTTCAAAGTAAATGATACTAAAATTATAGACTTAATTAATGATTCTTATTTTTTTAACGAATGATATATTTTTCAATAAAAAAGGAATCTTTCTACAACCAGTCTCCTAGTGTGTCTAGTCCTTCTTTTTCAATTAAATCTTGTCTGTTTTGTCAAAAACCAAGGGTAAACCCTTGATTTTTAAATCAGGGGAAAGCCCTGATTTATATAGTACAAATTAAACCCAATTTTGTACTATTATTTTTTATACTATCCCGATATAAAATTCAACTTTTTTAAGTGTGCCGTTTTGCTCTAATATTCAAATACATTATACCCAATAAATCCTTTACAATGAAAACAACTTTCCAAAGCAGTGATCCACCAAAAATGGACAAAAATTTATTCTTCAAATTGTCATTTATGTTGTTGATGTTCGTTTTTCAAATCAGCGAAGTATCAGCTCAGAAAGCCCCTGTACAAACACAAAAAATTACAGGTAAAATTGTTTCTAGTCAGGATAATCAACCTGTTCCCGGAGCAAGTATTTTGGTAAAAGGAACTACCACTGGTAGTACGGCTAATGCTTCAGGCGAATTTAGTATTGATGCAGGAAGTAATGCAACTTTGCTCATTACGTCGGTAGGTTATTCTTCGCAAGAAGTGAAAATAGCAGGCAGATTAAAAATCAATGTAACCTTGGTAGAAAACATTTCGTCTTTGGATGAAGTAGTAGTGGTTGGTTATGGTTCGCAAAAAACTCGTTATCTGTCAGGTTCGCAAACCAATATTGGTGAATCAGAAATTAAAAGAACAGTCAATACTTCACTAGACCAAGCCTTGCAAGGACGTGCGGCTAACGTTTATGTAGCAAGTAACTCAGGAAAACCGGGTGGAGCTGCGTCTGTTTATATCCGTGGAGTTTCGTCAATTAATGGAAATACTCAGCCAATGTATGTGATTGATGGTGTACAAATTATGCCACCAAACAGTACTGAATCTGACGGACAATCAAACATTTTGGCAAGTTTAAATCCAGATGATATTGAGTCGATGAACGTATTGACTGGACCTTCTGCACAATCAATTTATGGTTCGAGAGCTTCAAATGGTGTAATTGTAGTAACTACTAAAAAAGGGAAGGCTGGCGATACCAGAATTAACTTTACAAGTATGTATAACTTCCAGACATTACCGAACCAATTGCCAGTAATGAACCTGAAGGAATACGCAATTTATAGTAATGCTTGGGCGGATATAGCTGGTTATGGTCGCCAAGCGGAGTTTTCAGACCCTTCTATTTTAGGGGAAGGTACAAACTGGCAAACAGCTTTGTTCAAAACCGCTGCGATGAAGAAACAACAGCTTTCGCTCAGTGGAGGTAACGAAAGAACTACTTATTACCTTTCTTTTGAATTATTGAATCAAGACGGATTGGCACCCAATTCAGGTTTTGATAGAAAATCGTTAAGATTAAACCTTGAAACTAAACTTCGTAGCTACTTAAAAGTTGGAACAAACTTGTCTCTTTCAGGAACCAACGAAAACCTATCAATTGGAGATGACCAGATTATTAGTACTGCCATCCAACAATCACCAGCAACACCGCTAAAAAATGGTGATGGCTCATGGGGTGGACCGCAAAACGTAACACCTACCACTCCTTCTTACGTTTTTGTGACCAACCCCGTGGCATTGGCTTATACCAATAGCAACGTTTACAAACGTATAAGTACCTTCGGTGCTGTTTATGCAGATTTGAATATCTTCAAAGATTTGGTATTTCATGCAGAATTTAACGGTACTTATGGTAATGATACCAGAGCAATTTTTAATCCATCGTATCAATTTGGAGTAAATAATATCACTCAAGGAGCAACCAATGCGGTTACTTCATCAAGACGATATGCAGGAAATAGTTATTATTGGAGTACTAACCAGCGTTTGAATTATACTAAAAGATTTCAAAAACATGACATTAACATAAACGTTGGTCATGAATCACAATATAGTTTTTCTGAGAATTTATCAGGACAAGTAACAGGATATACAAGTAATAATATTCCAGAATTATCCGCTGGTGATTTGAAAACTTCTATCAGTGGAAGTAGCAGAGATGCAAGCTCACAAGAATCGTATTTTACTCGTATAGGTTATATTTTTGATGATAAATATATTCTTCAAGCTACTTATCGTGGAGATGCTTCTTCAAATTTTGGTCCGAATAATCGTTGGGGATTCTTCCCTTCAGTTTCTGCCGCTTGGAGGGTTTCAAGAGAGAATTTCATGAAAGGTGTGAGTTCAATTGATGATTTGAAACTAAGAGTAGAAATGGGAACTACTGGTAACCAATACTGGGGAAAACCAATCTATGCTTCTTTGAATGCTATTCCAACACAAACGGGTCAAGGCTTTTTAGCAGCCAATTTTGCTAACCCAGATTTGAAATGGGAAAGTACAAAATCATACAATATCGGTTTAGATTTACATGCTTTCAAAAATAGAATTCATTTAGTTTTTGATGCTTATTTAAGAAAAACCAGTAACCTAATTACAGAATTACCATTGCCAGCCTATGCAGGAACAACTGGAACAGGAGCAATCGGTTCGCCAGTAGTAAACCTTGGCGATTTAGAAAATAAAGGAATTGGGATCTCAATCAATACTGTACCGATTGAAGGGAAATCAGCAGGTTCATTAACATGGAAAAGCGGTTTTAATATCTCATTCGATAGAAATAAATTGTTAAAACTCAACACAGACAGAGCTTTTGCTAGTCGTAAACCTTGGTTTACTGATGTAATTTCTCGTTCAAATATTGGTCAACCACTTTGGCAGTTTTATGCTTATAAGTATGCTGGTATTTTCCAAAATTACCAAGAGCTTATCAACAGTGCTGTTCCTGCAAATGTACCAATTAGTCAAAATGGCGTTTGGGTGGGTGATGTGAAATTTGTAGATGTAAATGGAGATAATGTAATTGATGATTTAGACAGAACCGTTGTTGGAAATCCTTGGCCAAAATATACTTTCGGTATCAACAATAGTTTCTCTTATAAAAACTTCGACTTGTCAATTTTCATGCAAGGAACGTATGGAAACCAAATATTCAACCAATTAAAATTGAACAATTCGGGCTTTACCAACTTAATTCGTGGAGCTTACAAAGAAGTAATCAATTTCGCCAGACCAAGTAGTTATGATGAAACTGCACAATTGTTGAATCCGGGAACGAATGTGCCAAGAGTAGGAAATACACCAAATGGTAACGGTCGTGCAACTGATAAGTTTATCGAAGATGGTTCGTATTTACGTGCTAAAAACATTACTTTGACTTATAATTTACCAAAAGCAATTCTTAAAAAATACTTGCCAATTAATGGTTTACGCTTAACGGCTGGTGTTCAAAATGCTTTTACCATTACCAAATATTCAGGATATGACCCAGAAGTAGGAAATGCTTCAAATGTTCCAGGTTTTGACAATGGTCGTTATCCATCTTCAAGAATGTACACTTTTAGCTTGTCGGCAGACTTTTAATCAACGTACATTTTATCAAGTTTAAACATCAAGAAAATGAAAAGATATAATTTTTTAAAATACATATTTCTGTTCTTAACTATTTGTGGTCTGACAAGTAGTTGTAAAGACGATTTCTTAGAAAGACCGCCATTAAGTAACCTAACGGCTGGAACATTTTTCAATACCGATGCTGAATTACTTACTTCAACAGCAGCTTTATATAACCAAGTTTGGGCAGGTGCAAACGGACAATCTTTATTAGCTTTTGGTGATGGTCGTGGAGGAAACTTCTTTACTCCTTATGTGGCTGACTGGCTTCAATTTTGTTCGTTTGCTGTTTCAAATACCAACGGTGCTTTGAAGGATTCTTGGTCTTCGTTTTATAATATCATCGCTCAGTCGAATGTATTGATTAGCAATGTTAATACTTATGCAAAGCCAGCAGTTTCGGCAACAGCTAAGAAAACAGCCTTGGGCGAAGCTCGTTATATGCGTGGTTTGGCTTACTCTCTTTTGGTACAAAACTGGGGTCCAGTACCAATTATTACAGATAATATTAAACAAGGTGGAGATACTACTTTATCAAGAAATACTGTAGAAAGCGTTTGGGAATTTGCGATTCGTGACATGCAGTATGCCATTGCCAATCTTCCTGCTACTTCTACGACGGGTCGTTTAACGAAGTACTCTGCGGAAGGAATGTTGGCTAGATTTTATTTGACTCGTTCAGGGTTGAATTCAAGCAATGGACAACGTAACCAAATGTATTTAGATAGTGCTAAGTATTATGCTAGAGATGTAATTATGAATAGTCCATACAAATTGATGGATAATTATGCTGACTTATTTTTTACAAAAAATAACAATAATCCAGAGCAATTATTTGGTTTACAGTGGGTTCCATTGCGTGACCCTTGGGGAGTAGGAAATGGGTTTCAATCACAATTTGCAGAAAACAGTACGATTACTGGAGGTTCAGATGGTTGGGGTGGCGGACATGGTGCTTCGGCAGACTATGTTTTAAATTTAGACCCAATCGACTCTATTCGTAGAAAAGCAACTTACATGTTTCCGGGTGACCATTATCCTGAATTAAACAAAAAAGGCGGAGGATGGGCAGAGCCAATTCCATCAGCAAGTACTTATAGCAATATTGCTCACTTCAAAAAATACATTGTTGGTACACCAGATGATAATGAAGGAAAAGGGCAGGTTCAAGCTACTGGGAACAATACTTATATGCAACGCTTGGCAGATGTGTACTTTATTTATGCAGAAGCAATTTTAGGAAATAATGCTTCTACTACTGACCCTGAAGCATTGAAGTATTTTAATGCTGTAAGAAACAGAGCAGGTTTACCTTCGGTGACTTCTATCAACATTGATAAAATTTTGCATGAACGTCGTTACGAATTTGCAGTTGAAGGCGATGCTTGGTATGATATTGTTCGCTTGTATTACTACAATCCAACCAAGGCTAAGGCAATTATCAACGCTCAACAAAAAGGAGAATATAAAATAGACATCAAGCCAGGTACTTATGCAAATGGCAGAATTCGTGAATTTACGACTACAATTTTAGTACCTCGTACTTATACGGTTAATGATGCAACGATGTTTTTGCCATATCCTGATACAGAATTGGCGATGGCTCCAAACTTGAGAAAACCACCAGTTCCTTACAAGTTTTAGTTTCAAGTATCAATTGTAAAATTTGGAAGGAGAGGATTCCTCTCCTTTGATAAATTCTCATAGAAAATGAAAAAATCAATGAATCATATATTTGGTAAGCTGGGATTACTATTCATCGTCTCGCTTGCTATTTTATCTTCTTGTCAGGATTCCGAATTAGAGCCTATCTCTACAGGAACGCCTGTTATCAAGAAAGTCTATCTTCTGGATACTATTTCAAGGCATAAAGACAGCACATTTGTATCAACCATTCCAGATGATAAACTGTTGGTGATTAATGGTGAAAATCTAGGAGGCATCATCAAAGTATATTTTAACGATTATGAAGCTTCATTCAATACCAATTATAACACTAACACACACTTAATTATTAGACTTCCCAAAGAAGCCCCAACTGAAGCAACGATGGCAACGGTTTCTAATAAACTTAGAATTGTAACTAGTCATGGAGAAGTATCTTATGACTTCTTATTATTGCCACCACCGCCTAATATTTATTGGATAGATAATGAAAATGCACTTCCGGGAGCAACAATTACAATACATGGAGCTAATTTTCTTTTAGTTCAAAAGGTGGTTTTTCCGGGAAATATTGAAGTAACAGACTTTAAAGCAACGAAAGAAGGAGATAAAATAGAAGTAAAAGTTCCTGCTAATTTAACCCTTTCTGGAGCACTTCAAGTAGTAACGAAGTATGGTATTTCGAAAACAGTAGCACCTTTTAATTTGAATTCAGGAGCAAGCGTATTTGCTAATTTTGATGATAAACAATGGGCAAATTGGATGTGGAATATTTTTGTAAAAAACAGCACTACAGACTATCCGGGTGCGCATGGTTCTTATGCTTATTTTGAAAAAAATACAGTAACAAAAGCAGGAGATAATGCTTGGTGGAATGCAGATGGAAGAGCTTTGTGGCTAACAACAGATTTGAGAAATCCATTAATGAGCAAAGATAGTTTAACGAATAGAGTAGAACATTTTTCATTGAAATTTGAAATTAATGTGAAGCAAGCTTGGGCATCAGGGGCATTTTTGATTAAAGCTAATGGCAAAAACTACGCTGCTCGTTATGAACCTTGGAGAGCCGCTGGAAAAGCATTCTCTACACAAGGTTGGCTAACACAAACGATTCCGTTAACGGATTTCAGAACCTCCGATGGTACTGGTACTTCAGCAACTTCAATCAGTGATATTTTGGGGGCTGATGGAAATAATGGCGGAGCTGAATTTGTTTTCTTCTTCGATAATACAACACCACAAAATAGCGATATTGATAAAATAGCAATGGCTGTTGATAACCTTCGTATCGTAAGAACAACGAATAAATAATTCACTTCACTCTCAAAAAGAAAAAATCCTTCTAGTTGCTATAGAAGGATTTTTTTTCAAACATCCTTACTTTTTCGATAATTCATCCAACTTTACTGACATAATTATGAAATGCTTTAATCCAATACTATGTTTTGGACTATCAATTCTTTTGGGTTCTTCCTGCTCAAAAACGGTAGAAGAAAATATCATTACTGTTCCTAAAGACACTACAACAGTTACCATTATTCCTCCTGTTGAGCCTAAAATTGCCAATACAGTTGGTTTTTTCTTAGACGATTGGCAAGCTAAAAATTACATAGCTCCTGCCTATACCGATTTTGCTGCACCAACGCAAGCCTTGACGACAGTAACGGTTGATGCTTCGGATATTATTGCTAAAATACCTCAACAAATCTTTGGTCATAATGCCAATACTTGGATGGGTACTTTGGTTGATCAACCTAGTTTTGTTACAGATATTACTAACCTCAAACCTAACATTATTCGTTGGCCTGCGGGCAGTGGAAGTGATGGCTACTTTTGGAATGCCTCGCCCGTTCAAGACCCTAATAATAATAGCAGACAAACACCAGCCGCCCAATACATGAAAGATTGGGGAGTACCAGACAAACACATGAATAAAGATGGTGCTTTGGTAGATGCTTTCTTTTTCTATGGACAAACAAAAGATAATTGGCGAGGTTCTCTGAGTAATTATTATGATTTGCTGAAACAGAGTAACAACAAGGGAATTATTACGATTAATTACGGTTTTGCTCGTTACGGTACAAGTGCAAATCCTGTAGCAACTGCGGCACATTTAGCTGCGGAATGGGTACGTTTTGATAATGGAAGAACACAATATTGGGAAATTGGTAACGAAAATTATGCTGATTGGGAAGCTGGCTATAGAATTGATGTAAGTAAAAATAAAGACGGACAACCTGAATTTTTAACAGGGAAATTATACGCACAGCACTTCAAAGTATATGCTGATTCTATGCGAAAAGCAGCGGCTGAAATTGGTGCGAAAATTAAAATTGGAGCTGTGATGCAAGAATCTGTCACTGAGTCTTGGCAAAATAATACGACTAAAACTTGGAATGCTATGCTGATTCCTGAAATCAATAATAAAGCTGATTTTTATATTGTTCATAATTATATTACTCCTTTCGGACAAAAATCTAATGCGGCTACTATATTAAGTTCAGCCCTGAATATTCCTGCTGTGATGATGAGTTTTGTTACGAATGAAATTACTAAAAATGGGGGAGAAGTAAAACCAATTGCCTTTACAGAATGGAATATGTGGGCGTTGGATTTAAAACAACAAGTATCGAATATAAGTGGACTTTTTGCTGTCATTGTTCAAGGAGAAGCTATTAAAAATAAATATGGTTTGGCCGCTCGTTGGGACTTGCTCAACGGTTGGGAAAATGGTAATGACCACGGACTTTTTAGCGATGGTGGCAGTGCCGACGACCCACGCTGGAATCCCCGTCCTTCGTTTTATTATATGTATTATTTCCAAAAAATGATTGGCGATAGATTGGTTTCTTCAGCCGTAACAGGAAATGGTGCCACAGCCATCAAAACCTACGCTTCAACTTATAGCTCAGGTCAGGTAAATGTTACTTTACTGAATACTTCAAGTGTTCCGCAAACGGTTGAAGTAAAAACTAAAAACTTTTTGATGGGCAACCGCTATTACTGGTATAGTTTGGAAGGAAGTAACGACAATGGCGAATTTTCAAGAAAAGTATTAGTGAACGGAAATGGCCCGAAAGGTGCTGCTGGTGGACCAACGGATTATGGTTCTTTAAAAGCACGTTCGGCACTTACTGGAACAGGTATCAAAGTAATTGTACCAGCTTATGGTTCGGTTTATATGACGGTTGATAAAAAGTAGTGAAAGGTTTTATTTATCAATAATTTAGCTTCAAAATATAAATTTTATGAAATACATTTTATTTATATTCATTTTTATGAGTTTGTCGATACAAGCACAAGTATCTATTAAAATTGATGCTACTGCCGACAAAAAAGCTATTTCTCCGTATTTATATGGTAGAAATAATTCCCTTTCAACAGACCCAGGGCAAGTCTTGAACATTAATTGGACGATGCTAAAAGATGCAGGGATAACTTTTTTTAGGGAAAGTGGCGGGAATAATTGCACAAAATACAATTGGCGAAAGAAATTGTCCTCGCATCCCGACTGGTACAATAATGTTTATGGCAATGATTGGGATGTGGCGGCGAAAGCCCTAAAAACCTACATACCAACAGCACAAGGAATGTGGGCTTTTCAACTATTAGGAAAAGCAGCTAAAACAAACAAAGCCAATTTCCCTGATTGGGATTATAACAAATCGCAATGGTGGGAGGGCGTCAATCAGAATTTAGCAGGCAGTGGTGTCCTTAATCCTACAGGTACAAAAGCAAAAGTAGAAGGGAATATTAATCAATATTTAGAAGATTGGTCTGCCGATTCTACTGTAGCAATATTAGACCACTGGTTCAAGGATTTGGCATTAGACAAAAATAAATTATTGTATTGGAACATGGATAATGAAGTAGAAATTTGGAATGGCACACACGACGACGTAATGCCAGTACAAATTTCAGCTGAAGAATTTATGCAAAAGTACTTTGAGGTAGCTAAGAAAGCTCGTGCAAAATTCCCCAATATCAAATTAGTTGGACCAGTTACAGCCAACGAATGGCAATGGTACAATTGGCCAAATGGTATTACTGTCAATGGGAAAAGCTATCCTTGGTTAGAATATTTTATCAAAAGAGTAGCCGAAGAGCAGAAAAGTTCAGGTGTCAAATTATTGGATGTGTTGGATATTCATTACTATCCGGGAAGCAACAAAGTAGATGAAGTACTACAATATCACCGAGTTTTCTTTGACAGAAATTATGTATATCCAGAAGCCAACGGCGTGAAAACTATCAATGGCGGTTACGATAATTCGCAAAATAAAGAGTATATTTTTGGCAGAGTAAACGAATGGTTAGATAAATACTTAGGAACAAATCATGGTGTAAAATTAGGCGTTACCGAATCGGGTATTAATATCACCGACCCAAACGCCATAGCTATTTGGTATGCTTCTACATTGGGTGAGTTTATGAAAAATGAAGTAGAAATATTCACACCTTGGTCTTGGCCAGTGGGAATGTGGGAAACGGTACATTTATTCAGTCGTTATAATCAGTCGTTTTCTATCAAAAGCACTTCTTCAGACGAAACACTTGTATCGGCATATCCAAGTATTAACGCAACCCAAGATTCTATAACGGTTGTGTTGGTGAATCGTTCTTCAAGCGGTTCAAAAACTACTTCTTTGAGTTTTGATAATTTCGTTTTGTCTGGTAAAACTGCCGCTGCTTTGGCTTTAAAATCATTGCCCAATACCGAAACATTTGTATCGCATACCCAAAATGCCTTGAGTAAAAGTAATGTGGGTATAGAAAACAATACTATTTCGTTGACACTTCCTGCGATGTCTATTACTTCAATAACATTGTCGGGAAAATTAGGACAATACGCTGCTGTGTTGGGTACTTCAACAGAACCAGAAAGTATCATTAAAGTTTTCCCTAATCCATTTACAAATGAATTTACGGTTGATACAGGTGTTGAGAAATTCAAACAAATCGAACTCATCGACGAAACTGGAAAGCAAATTTATACTCAATTTATACCGAACGGCGAGACTGTGATTAGCGTAAATCAAAAAGTAAAATCAGGTACTTATTTCTTAAAACTATCTAGTGAAAAAGCATTGATAGTGAAGAAAATTGTAGCCCTATGACAAATAAATACACAAGGAATTACTTTGTTTTTTAGCAATTCATGCAGGAATATTTTTACAGATATTGCTACGATTTGAATCACAACAAACCATTTATAAAATTATCCAATGAATATTAAACTATTATCCATTTTATCCTTAATAGCGATTCCGTTTGGTTCAGTTTATTCGCAACAATTATCTGAAAACATTCGCCTCAATCAAGTAGGTTTTTATCCAAATTCGCCCAAAGTGGCTGTAATTGTTAATGCTAATGCAGAGACTTTTATGGTCAAAACTGCTGATTTGAAAAATACTGTTTTAACAGGAAAATTAAGTAATGAGCGTCAGTCGGAGTTCTCAGGAAAAAGAACACAAATTGCTGATTTTTCAAGCTTGCAAAAAGACGGAAAATATGTAATTGAAATACCGACGTTGGGTATTTCTTATCCATTTGAGATTAAAGATGAAGTGCACCATGATGTAGCGAAAGCTTCCCTGAAAGCCTTTTATTTCCAAAGAGCATCTACGAAAATTCCTGAAAAGTATGCTGGAAAATGGGCAAGACCATTCGCTCATCCTGATACTAAAGTATTGATTCACGCTTCGGCAGTTTCCGATAAAAGACCCGCAGGAAAGGTTATTTCATCGCCAAAAGGTTGGTACGATGCGGGAGATTACAACAAGTATATCGTAAATTCTGGCATAACGATGGGAACGCTTTTCTCAATGTATGAAGATTTTCCAGACTATTTTCAGCATCAAGACCTGAATATTCCAGAAAGTAATAATGCTGTTCCTGATGTATTGGATGAAGCTCTATGGAATTTGCAATGGATGTTGACCATGCAAGATAGCGACGGTGGTGTTTATCATAAATTGACAAATGCCAATTTTGATGGTATGTTGATGCCAAACCACGCCAAGAAAACTCGATATGTTGTTCAGAAAAGTACTGCCGCAACATTAGATTTTGCCGCAGTAATGGCACAAGCCGCTCGTATTTTCAGACAATTTCCTAAAGAATTTCCTACTTTGGCAGATTCTTGTTTGGCAGCATCTATTCGTGCTTGGGAATGGGCAAGTAAAAACCCAACCCTGAAATACGAGCAGAATAAACTGAACGAACAGTTTTTACCGAAAATTACTACTGGTGCTTATGGCGACAATAATGTAACGGATGAATTTATTTGGGCTGCTTCCGAATTATACATTACTACTAAAGACGAAAAGTATTATCAAAGCATTGATTTCTTGCCAGTCAATAAAATGTCTGTACCTTCTTGGAATCAAGTTCGTTTGTTGGGTTATTACTCTTTAGCAAGATTTCATAATCAATTAACTGGAAAGGCGAAAGAAGATTTTCCGACCTTGAAAAGTAATTTAATAGCTTTTGCAGATACGCTTTCAAATGGTATTGAAAAACGTTCATTTCAAACTGTGATGGGCAAAACTGCTAAAGATTTTGTATGGGGAAGTACGGCAGTTGCCGCCAACCAAGGCATTGCCATGATTCAGGTTTATCAACTCACAAAAGATAAAAAGTACTTAGATTTAGCTTTAACAAACCTTGATTATATTTTAGGAAGAAACGGTACAGGATATTCTTTTTTAACCGCTTTTGGTTCAAAAACTCCTATGCACTTGCATCATCGTTTGGCAATTGCTGACGGAATTGTCGAGCCTTTACCCGGTTTTTTATCGGGTGGAACAAACGCTGGGCAACAAGATAAATGTGAAGGCTATACCACCAAAGTAGCCGATGAATGTTATTTAGATGCGGAATGTTCGTACTCAACCAATGAGATTGCCATCAATTGGAATGCTCCAATGGCGTATTTAGCTTCAGCGATTGAAGCACTCCTTAAGAAGTAACATTAACATTTCTGTAGCACAGCTTATCTTAAAAAGCTTTGCTACAGAAACAATACTTTCCATTCCCCGACGCTCCGAATCCTTTGATTTCTCCTCAAACAATTGTGAATCAAGAATAAATCAGCCCTTTAGCAAGTAAATACATACAGGATATTGCTTTGTTTTTTGGAATTTCATGCAGAAATATTTTACCGAATATTTTATAAGAGCGTAAATTAAACCTTATTGTGAATGAATATGAAAAAAAACAAAACGATTTATGCTTTCTGGGCCATTCTGCTTTTACTCTCAATCAATGTTTTCGCTCAAGAAAGTCAGAAAATTTATCTTTCAGGAACTGACAAAGACCACACCGTTCAATGGGATTTCTTTTGTAACAAAGGAATGAACAGTGGCAAATGGACAAAAATCGCAGTGCCTTCTAACTGGGAATTACAAGGCTTTGGTAAGTACAGTTATGGTACAGAAAACCGAAAAGAAGAAACCAAAGCCGACGAACAAGGATTGTACAAACATACTTTTGATGTTCCGAAAACATGGAAAAGCCAAAGAGTATTCATCGTTTTTGAAGGTTCGATGACGGATACCGAAGTGAAAATCAATGGAAAATTAGCTGGAGATGTGCATCAAGGAGGTTTTTATCAGTTTCAATATGAAGTTACGTCTTTATTGAAAACAGGTAAAAATCTATTAGAAGTAAAAGTAAATAAAGCCTCAGCCAATAAATCTATTGATGTTGCTGAACGTCACGGTGATTTTTGGGCTTTTGGTGGAATTTATCGACCAGTTTATTTAGAAGTTGTTCCGCAAAGTTTTATCGAACGTTTGGCGATTGATGCAAAAGCTGATGGTAATTTTTCTGTAGATGTTTTTACTTCAAAAACCAATGTCAATCAAAGTATTGACGTACAAGTACAAACTTTATCAGGGCAAAATGTGGGTACTTTATTCTCTTCAAAAATCAATCCTTCAGAAACAAAAACTGTCTTGAAACAAGCTTTTCAACAAGTAAAATTGTGGAATGCTGAAACGCCTAATTTGTATCAAGCAAAGATTTCACTGAAAGATGAAAAAGGAATTATTCACAGCCGTACCCAACGTTTTGGTTTCAGAAGTATTGAAGTCAGAAAGCGAGATGGTATTTATGTGAATGGGGTAAAAGTAATGCTTCGAGGTTCAAACCGCCATTCTTTTAATCCTGAAACAGGCAGAACTACCAGTAAAGAATTAAGCATCAAAGATGTGAAATTGATGCAAGAAATGAATATGAATGCCGTAAGGATGTCGCATTATCCGCCTGATATTCACTTTTTGGATGTTTGTGACTCTTTGGGTTTGTATGTAATGGACGAGCTAACGGGCTGGCAAAATAAGTACGATACCATTCCGGGTAGAAAATTAGTGAAAGAAGTAGTGATTCGAGATGTAAATCATCCTGCTATTTTGTTTTGGGACAATGGTAACGAAGGCGGTTGGAACAGAGATTTAGACAAAGATTTTGAGTTGTACGACCCACAAAAACGTCCTGTGTTTCACCCTTGGGAGCGTTTCAATGGCTTTGATTCCAAGCATTATATTACTTATAATTATTTGGCGAATGCTGTTTTGTACGATAAAGACATCATGATGCCAACCGAATTTATGCACGGTTTGTATGATGGTGGACACGGGGCAGGCTTAGAAGATTTTTGGGATTTGATGCTCAACCATCCGCATTGTTCTGGTGGTTTTTTATGGTCGTTTGTGGATGAAGCCGTAGTGAGAACGGATAAAAATGGTATTTTGGATGGTTTTGGTAACAATGCTCCTGATGGAATTTTAGGACCTCATCGTGAAAAAGAAGCCAGTTTTTATGCGATAAAAGAAATCTGGTCGCCAGTAAGAATCACTAAAAAATACTTGCCACGTACTTTTGATGGAAAATTGCCTGTAGAAAATCATTATTCTTTCACCGATTTAAATCAATGTACTTTTGAATGGCAATTGGTTTCTTTCCCAAAACCAAGCGATAAATCTTTAGCAACAATTATTAACCAAACTGGTAAACCAAGTTTTACTTCCATTCCTGCTGGCGAAACGGGTTATTTAAAATTGAATTTACCCAACAATTGGACAGATAGTGAAGCACTTTATTTAAAAGCAATTGACCCAAATGGAAAAGAGCTTTTTACTTGGTCTTGGGTGATTCCTGAAAAAGAAGAAAGTACTACGAAAGTAATTGTTTCAAAAGGTGTTAATACAAAAGTTGAAGCCAACGAAGAAAGTAATTTCCTGACGATTAAAGCCGATAATGTTACTTATATTTTTGATAAAAACACAGGTTGTTTAACCAAAGTAAATAATTCAAAATCGGATATTTCCTTATCGAATGGTCCAAGTTTGGCGGGCGTTAATCTTTCCTTAAAATCCTTTAAACATTATGCTACCACAAATGGCTATGAAGTATCTGTTAGTTATGGTGGTGATGGCGGATATTTTAATGTTTGGTGGAAATTTGTGACAAATCAGCCTGTTGAAATGTCGTATCAATATTCACAAAAAGGCGATGCAGATTTTATGGGAATTACTTTCAATTATCCAGAAAAAGAGATTACGGGCATGAAATGGCTGGGACGTGGTCCTTACAGAGTATGGAAAAACCGCATGAAAGGTTTGCAATACGGCGTTTGGCATAAAGATTATAATGATGCCATCACGGGCGAAGATTTTCAATATCCAGAATTCAAAGGTTACCATTCAGATTTGAAATGGGTAGTGATTGAAACCAAAGAAAGTGCGTTTACGGTATATGCAGAAGACGAAAATATGTTCTTGCAAATGCTTCAACCACAAAAGCCTAAAGGTGCGACGAACGATAATACCAGTCCGCCATTCCCGACTGGAAACATTGGTTTCTTGAATGCCATCAGTCCGATTGGTGCAAAATTTAATCCAGCAAATCTATACGGCCCACAAAGTCAGAAAAATATGATGCTGAATTATACGCCAATAAAAGGTAAATTGTTATTTGATTTCAAAAATAAAGCCATTGAAAACTAGTTAGAGAGTTGAGAGTGAGTGAGTTTTGAGTTAGAGAGTTGTGAATTGTGAATAGGATTACGTATTTTAAACAATGACATAAATTCTCAGATACTTCACAACTCTCTAACTCACAATTCACAATTAAAAAATAGACATGAAAAAACTCATTAATATTCTTTTTTGCAGCTTAATTTTTAGCTGTACTGGCTATAGTCAGGAAACGATTTCGACTTTAAAAGTTGATAAAAAATTAATTACGGATGCCCTTTCGCATCCAACGGCTTTTGCTGAACCTAATGATAAATCTGGAAGATTATTTGTTTGCGAGCAAGAAGGAAAAATTAAAATTATCCAAAAAGGTAAAGTATTGCCAAGCTTGTTTTTAGACATTAGCGATGAAGTAGTTAAGAAAAAAGGCTACGAAGAACGTGGATTGTTGGGCTTGGCTTTTCATCCAGATTTTGCTAAAAATGGCAAATTGTACGTGTATTGCAGTATGCCCGTTGCTGTGCCTGCCAGAGGATTAGACCATAAAACTGTAGTGCGAGAATACACCGTTTCTGCTAAAAATAAGAATACTGTTGATGAAAGTACGGCTAAAACAGTCTTGGAATTTGATGAACCACAATCGAACCATAACGGAGGAGATTTGAAATTTGGTCCAGATGGATTTTTATACATTGCCGTTGGCGATGGCGGAGGTCAAAACGATAAACACGGAGTAGCTGGTAATGCTCAAAATCTCAGTAATTTCTTAGGGAAAATCCTTAGAGTAGATGTAAAACAATTGCCTTATAGCATTCCTTCGGATAATCCATTTGTTGGAAAATCAGAAGTTCGTCCAGAGATTTATGCTTATGGTTTTAGAAATCCTTGGAGAATCAGTTTTGATAAAAAAACGGGGGAATTATTTGCAGGAGATGTGGGTCAAGATAATTATGAAGAAGTAAACCTTATCACAAAAGGCGGCAATTATGGCTGGAGAATCAGAGAAGGTTTACACGAAAAATTCCCGAATGACCCTGACCCTAAAAACTGGATTAATCCTATCTCAGAGTATCCACATTCAGATGGTTTGAGTATCACAGGCGGTTTTGTGTATAGAGGAAAACAAATTCCTGCCATAGCTGGTAAATATATTTTTGCCGATTGGACGGGGCCAGTTTGGGCATTGACCAATAATAAAAAAGAGCTGTGGGACAGAGAAAAACTTTCAATCTCGCAAGATGCTGGCAACTGGCATATCTACAGCTTTGGCGAAGACCAAGCGGGGGAAGTATATTTACTAACAGTACTTTTAGGAAGCGATAAAGGAGCTTTGTATCAGTTGGTGGCTGGTAAGTAGTTTGATGATATTTTTGGTATTTCAGGTCTTGGGCTATCCTAAGACCTGTTTTTTTTTAGAAAGTTAGGATTTGAAAGAGTACAATACAGAATTCTAGCTTCGTAACTTAGAAAACGAGCGATGTGATTTAGAAAACTTGCTTTGTGATTTAGGAAACGAGCTATGTAGTTTAGAAAACTTGCTTTGTGATTTAGAAAACAAGCGATGTAATTTAGAAATCTAGCTTTGTGACTTAGAAAACGAGCTATGTAGTTTAGAAAACTTACTTTGTGATTTAGGAAACAAGCGATGTAGTTTAGAAATGTTGCTTTGTGATTTAGGAAACAAGCGATGTAAGCGAGTCTGTTCACTAAACTGTGTCAATAAATTTTTAAGGAGAAAGTATAATCTTGTCCTAGTTCAATGTTTTGGGAGTATCGTCGCAGTAATTTTGAGACAAGAAAACAAACAAGACGATGGACAGAAAGACTTTCATACAAAAAGGAATTACAGGAACAGGTATTTTTGCAGCTTCTGCTGCTCTAGGAAATGTTATTAAAAACGATATTGACGAATTGAAAGAACTTGATATTATTGGATTTAATCATATTCCCAATACGCCTTCTAAGATTTTAGAAAATTCTGTTTTTCATAAAGCTGATTCTCGTGGACATGCCAATCATGGTTGGTTGGATAGTAACCATACTTTTAGTTTTGCCAATTATTATAATCCTGAACGTATGCACTTTGGTGTATTGAGGGTTTTGAATGACGACCGTGTGGATGCAGGAAAGGGTTTTGGAACGCATCCGCATGATAATATGGAAATTATCTCTATTCCTTTAGAAGGGAATTTAGAACATAAAGACAGCATGGGAAATGTGGCAGTCATTAAAAAGGGAGATATCCAAGTAATGAGTGCAGGTACGGGCATTTACCATTCAGAATATAATCAAAGTAAAGATGATTTGGTGAAGTTTCTACAAATTTGGGTTTTCCCAAACAGAAAGAATGTTACGCCTCGCTACGACCAAATTACGTTAGACGTAAACGACAGACATAATAATCTTCAACAAATTTTATCACCCAATCCAGATGATGCAGGAGTTTGGGTTCATCAAGATGCTTGGTTTCATTTAGGAAAATTTGATGAAGGTTTTGCCAAAACATATCAAATCAAGAAAAAAGGAAACGGCGTTTATGCTTTTGTATTGAATGGAAGTTTTGATATTGAAGGTTTTACGGTTGCTCAAAGAGATGGTTTTGGTGTTTGGGATATTGAGCATTTGCAAATAAAAGCGAATAGTCAAGATGCAGAAATCTTATTAATGGAAGTACCGATGTCGTTATGAGAAAGTTCGAAATATTAGTAATAGGAAGAAATGTTGATATTCACGAAACAGTTTTGAGATTAATCAACAAAAATGAAGATTGGCAAGCTACAGGTGCTTTAACAGATGAAGAATCGTGCAGGTTATGCAAGGAAAAAACGTATGATATGGTGTTGTTGGGAAGTGGAATAGAAGAAGAATCTGAAAATAAATTGAGGGAATACTTTCAAAGTATCAACCCTAATTTACCAATTGTTCAGCATTATGGTGGAGGAAGTGGTTTGTTATACTGCGAAATTATGCAGGTTATAGATAAGCTAAAAGCAACAAGCATTGAGAAGTGAGACAAAATCACTAATTCACTCAATCACAATTCACAATTTTACTAATCCTTTTCAATCTTAATATTCTTAGCATCAGCAGGATTCATTACACGTTTAATACCCATAAATCTTTTCTGGTAATAAGCGGCATCTAAATAATCGTAGCGAACACCACCGTTCCAAGCTGAGTGAATAAACTTAATATATTTGTCGGTTACTTCGGTAACAATTCCGACGTGACCGACTCTCTTCCCTTTGGCATTATGCCCTTTAAAGAAAATCAAATCACTAGGCTGGGCTTCAATTCTGGAAACAGAGTAACCCAATAAACTTTGTGCAGCACTACCGTGGGGTAAAATCATTCCAAAATTTTTAAAACAATAGCGGACAAAACCAGAGCAATCAAAACCTTTTTTAGTAGTTCCACCAGAGCGATACCTCAGATGAAGGTGGTCATTAGCGAAGTCGAGGAGATTATTTACTGTACCGAAAGTGAATTGATTAGACTTGTTGTGAGTCGAATCGGAAGGAGCAAATTGACCAAAAGAGGCAATACGAATTCCAACACAAAATATGGTAAATAAAGCTTTTTTCAGCATAATATTGGGTATAATGTCTGAGTTCAGTTTCTAAATTAGTTAAAAAAGTTCAAAAACGAAAACGTTTGTCTTTATTTTATCCAATTGTCGATAAGCTTTTAACTGATTTTTTAAGATTATAGTATATCAAAATTGATAATTCATCTTGAAAATGCTGACAGCTTTAGCTTTCAAAAGAGTAAAGATGGGAATAGAAGCGATTGATTTTTTTGTTATATTTACAGCATATCATCCTTTAGAAATCATGAAAGTTGACTCAACTAATAAGCCATATCTTTTCAAGAAAGTAAAAACTTATTCCGCAGAAGAAATCATAGCGGCTGGAGGAACTACTGCTTTTGGCAAGTTGACGGGTTATAATTACAAGAAATTGTATGACATAAAAGGCGAACCGCTTACAGAAGAAGAATTTCTAAAAGCCTTAAAAATGTTAAGAAAATAAAGTTTAATTATGAATCTACTCCTTGACACCAATATAATCCTACACATTACTCGTAATGATGAAGGAATAAAGTTACTGAAAGAAATAAATCCAGATGAACAGTTAATTTATGTTTCGTTTGTTAATATTGCTGAAACTCAATCCATAGCATACCAAAATAATTGGGGGAAACTAAAAACTAGCCGAATGGAAAGTTTTTTTAATGCTGTTCGGATTATTGATATAAGTGATATGCTATTATCAACTTATGTAGAAATCGACGCATTCAGTCAAAGAAATCATCCAAGTTTTCAGGAATTCCCTCATAAAACATCCAGAAATATGGGTAAAAATGACCTTTGGATTGCTGCTACAGCCTCTTTGTTAAATTTAACCCTAGTCACTACAGATGCTGACTTTGATCATCTCAATAATTACTTCCTCAAACTCTACAAACTAGAACCCAAAGACCTACGGAAATATCTTGCTAATTGAGTTGTTCTTCTGAAAGTATAAATTTCAATTTCTTTCTTGGTTACTTCTTCTAAAGTATGTAAAAAGATACTTGCTGTTTGTGTTTGCCAAGCTTGAAAAGTCTCACTAATACTTTTGTGCTGAGGAAGATATTCAATAAAACGTGAGAAATTAAAGGTAGTATCAGCAATACCAGCACCAGCACGTTCGCCATCTAAAGCATTAATTTGTTGTTCAATATGATTTGGCACAGGAACCATCATAATAGGTTTGCCCAAATACATAGCTTCGCAAACAGATTCAAAACCTGCAGTACAAACTAATCCAGCGCAATTTTGCATCATGTTCAAAAACTTGTCGGCATTTACTTGATGAAAAGTAAGATTTTCATGGCATTGCCATTCATTTGCAAACTCACGATTATTCCAAAAACAATGTACTTCCACATTTCTGTGTTCAGCATGCCAATTGATAATATCTTCCGCCAATTTATGATGGGTAATATAGGCTAGAAAATAAGGTTTAATCGTAGGTTTTAACGCTTTTACTTCTTCACGCAAAAGCGGAGGAGTAACCACAATGTGGCTAGCATTATCTTCGGGCATTTCCACAAAAGATAATGCTAGTTTTTTTGTTGAATTTAGAGAGGTAAGATGGGTATTGAGATTTAATAAAAAACGATCTATTTTTTTGTCAGGTAATGAAACAAACTGATTGTGAAGTAACAAATATTGATGTCCCACACAAACAACTGGAATATTCGGACGATGAAATTGTGCATATAATCCACAAATAATATCGTAAAAATTCACGATAACATCTGGGCGATGCGTATTTACTTCTTCCGCTAAATATTGTACGCTTTTGCGGTACTTACTGAGTTTTAGCAAATGTGTTTTGATAGTATCCCAAACTTTCACCGCTTTGGTTTGTCCATAAACTAAACTTGGCGCTGCAAAAGTATTAATCGGAGCGTTGATTTTATCCGTAAAGAAAGTCGGTAAATTACGATTATCTTCCATGCCAACCATTACAGAAACCACTTCATGCCCTGCGGCAGTCAGGATTTCAAAAAGAGAAATAGCCTGTGTTAAATGTCCACGACCTTCTCCTTGCACGACGAATAAATACTTGCTCATATTGGTTGTATGTTAAGAGATACTCATAAAAATTCCTTTGGCAGTTTTCATTGCCTCCGTATCTATTACTTCATCTGTTAATTCTTCTTCTAAATCCAGTGTGTTTTGGAGTAAATAAAGTAAATCCCAATTGCCTTGGTAGTCTTCAACCAAAGCCGTTAATGATTCTACCCAATCGCCAGAATTCATATAAGTAATGTCTTGAATCAAACGAATGTCTGGTTTGTGGATATGCCCACAAATAATGCCTTCGCAATGATTTGCTTTGGCTAATTCGATGAGTTTTTCTTCAAAATCCGAAACATAGTTTACCGCTTCCTTTACTCTTTGTTTAATTTTCTGAGAAAAAGAGTAATAAGAAAAACCTCGCCACTTACGATATTGGTTATATAGTTTGTTGATGGATAAAAGGAAATTATAACCAATATCGCCGAGGTAGGCGAGCCATTTCATTTGTGAAGTCACCGAATCAAAAATGTCTCCATGAGTAATAAAGAAGCTTTTTGAACCAGATTGTAAAATATAATCACGCTGAACGATAAAGTATTTTCCTAATTGAAAGGGAATGATTTGGTCTAAAAAATCATCATGATTTCCTCTCAAATAAATTACTTTGGTATTATGATTTTCAATCATTTTCAAGACAGCCCTGAAAAAAGCAGTATGTTTTTTCTTCCAAGAACCACCCTTTTTCAATTGCCAACCATCAATAATATCGCCATTCATAATTAAGGTTTCGCAGGAAATACTCTTCAAGAAAGCTGTTACTTCTTTAGCTTTTGAACCTTCTGAGCCTAGGTGAACATCAGAAATGATGACGGTTTTATATTGCTTTGGCGTTTTCATAATCCAAAGTTGTTATTTTACTTTAATCAGATGATTGCCAGAATATTAAAGGATTGTTAAGGATTAGTTTCTTGAAAATAAATAACCTACTCCTTTAATAGTGCGGATATAGTCTTCTCCGATTTTTTCACGAATTTTACGGATGTGTACATCAACAGTGCGTTCTGTGACGTGTATGCCTTTTCCCCAAACACTTGAAAGGATTTCGTCTCGGGTATAAACCTTATTTGGATTACTCACAAAGAACATCAACAAGTCGAATTCTTTTTTTGGTAAAGTCCATGAAGATTCTTTTACAGCAATAGAATAATTTTGGCGGTTAATGATTAAATCCTCCAAAACCACTTTTTCTTCTTCTAAAGTTTCGGCAATGTTGCGTTGGAAAACTGCTTTGATTCTGCTAATTAAAGCCCTAGGCTTTACAGGTTTGATGATATAATCGTTTGCACCAATATCAAAAGCGGCAACTTCCGAATACTCTTCTGTTCTGGCGGTCAAGAATATCAGATAAGAATTCTTCAATTCTTTAGATTGTTTGATGATTCTGCCAGCTTCAATACCATCCATAACGGGCATCATAATGTCCATCAGAATCATGTCTGGTAAGAAATCTTGAGCTACTTGAATCCCTAGAAGGCCATTTTCGGCGGTACGGATTTGAAAACCTTCTTTCTGTAGGTTGTATTCAAGTAATTCTAGAATATCTGGGTCGTCGTCAACCAATAAGATTTTCAGAGATAGGTCAATCATTTTTTATAATCTTAAAAAGTTTGATAAATTTTAACCAAACTTACTGCCCTAAGATTATCTCAGTGTTAAGCTTGAATTATGCTTTCTTTATGTTTATTATGAAACAAACATTGAAGTCATAAACCAAGTAAAATTGCGTTGAAAAACGCCTAGATAACGTCCTACTTTTTGCATGAGATAATTTGTTTTAATTTACGTCTCAAAAATAGTTTTCTAATGTAACCATATCATTAACAACACTTTACGTTTTTGTAAAAGATGCTGTTTGTATAAAAAATTAACACATCCATAATTATCTGATAATCATTGGACATTGTAATGTCTATTATTTTCGATTTCTAATATTAACGATGAAATCATGTCAGCTCAAAAACTCATATTCCTATATTCAGATTCCACTTTCACACCGTGGAAAGAAAATATTTTCGGAAGTACCATTGCTACTTTTTTGAAAGCTACACCAGATGACTACTATCCTTATGTAACACATTTTGTGGGTTTTACGACAGAATTTGCCGATTTCTTAAAGCAATTCGATGTAGTTTTTAATGTGTGTTATGGATTCGGAGAAGTCGGTCAGGCGGATATTGCTCGTTGGTTGGATAGCCATGCTATCAATCACACCGCAAGTACTTACGAAGTACAAATCTTAGCGAAAGACAAAATGAATCTTCCACAAATCTGTGAAGAAATACAAGTAAAAACGCCTCCTATTATTGAGCTTAGTGATGTCGCTTTTTTAGAGTACGAACGTTATATCGTAAAACATCGCATGGGAAGTTTGCATTTGAATATGTTGGTTTTTGATGCTTCTGAAATACCTTATCAGGCTTTAATGGAGAAGGAAGATTACATCATTCAACCTTATATTACTGGTCGTGAATTTACAGTTGGTGTAATTCCGAATGAAGACGGAACAGATTATATGGCTTTATCACCTTTAGAGATTCGTCCTGATGATAACAGAGAAGTATATATTGCAGGACAAGCCTATGGAGTAACTGAAAAAATATTGAATCCAGCAATTGAAGAAAGTATTCGTCAGGAAATTATGCAAAAGGTTTTGACTTTACACAAAACCATGAAAATAAGGGGAATGTCTAGAACAGATATTCGTATTCATAATGGGGAAATCTATGTATTGGATATTAATACAATGCCCAATTTAGATGCACGTAGTTTTTTACCAAGTATTGCCTTGAACGAAGGCATTGATTTAAAAGAACTTTTCCGTAGAATTTTATTAGTTACTAAATCAGCGTTTAGCTATGAGCTACGAGCTGTAAGTTATGAGATTTGAGCAATAAGCTTTGAGCCTTGAGCAATGAGCTTTGAGAAGTGAGTTTTGAGTTATCAGCTTTAATACTCCCTTTTAAAAGGTTTGCAGCTATAAAATCTCAAAGCTCATTGCTCAAGGCTCGCAGCTAATAGCTCACCGCTAATTTACAATTTCTTTACAATCCATCAATAAAGTTTACAAAGGCTTAATTGTCAGACAACCAATAGCTTATCTTAAAAGGTAATCTTTGCGAAACCAAACTGAAATTAGATGCAAAGACGTGATTTACTTCGCCAGATGGGGCTTGTAGCTGGCGGTTTATCCATTCCGAATTTTGTAAAAGCAAAAGAGCAAACAAACACTCCGAAAAGAGTTTTAAGAGTAGCTCATATTACAGATGTACACATTGAGGAAGCCATTCCTTTGGTAAATTCTTCAAAAGGTTTTGCTAAGTGTTTGCATCATATTCAAGATGTTGTAAAACCTGATTTGATTATCAATTCTGGAGATTGTGTGATGGATGCCCATAAACACAGGAAAGGGAATGTAAAAAAACAGTGGAATTTATTCAATGATGTACTGAAAGCTGAAAACTCTTTGCCTGTTTTCCACAGTGTTGGTAACCATGATATTTGTTGCGAAGGCGATAGCCAAAGTAGCTTTGAAGATGGCAAAAAATGGGCAATGGACGAAATGGGCATGGATAAGCGTTATTATAGCTTTGATAATAAAGATTGGCATTTTGTGATGTTGGATAGTGTTCAGAAAAAGAAAGATGGTTCTTGGTACACGGCCAATGTTGATGAAGAGCAATTTGACTGGCTGAAAAAAGATCTTAAAATTTTACCAGCCAATAAACCAACGATGGTTATCTCGCATATTCCTATTTTGGCAGCTTGTGTTTTTTTTGATGGAAACAACATGAAAGAAAAAGATGGGCGTTGGGAAGTACCTGGAAGTTGGATGCACACTGATTCTAAACAATTAGCAGAACTTTTTCATGACCATAAAAATGTAAAACTTGCTGTTTCAGGACATATACATTTAAGTGACCGTGTGGATTATAATGGTGTTTCGTATTGTTGTAACGGAGCTGTTTCTGGCAGATGGTGGTTTGGAAAATACCAGCATACCGAAGCGGGCTATGCAGTAATTGATTTATACGACGACGGTTCGTTTACTAATAATTATGTGAGCTATTAGTTGTAGTTGTGAGTTAGTGAATTGTGAGTTATGGAGTTAGTTAATTAATGATTATTTTTGAAGTAAGTAGTAATATAAACTCTAAATAAGAATTAGTGATTTACCTATTCACTAACTCACAATTCACAACTCACTCATTCACTAACTACTTCAAATATCCATATTCAATAGCAAGTTTGATGAGTCCTGCTACGTTTTTTACTTCAAATTTTGCTAATAAATTACTTCTGTGTGTTTCTACGGTTTTGTCGCTGATGAAAAGCGTTGTGGCAATTTCTTTCGTCGTTAAACCTTTTCCGATAAGGTCAAGTATTTCTCTTTCTCTTCTTGTAAAACGAATCTGATAAAGGCTTTTTTCTTGTTGTTTTTGTCGTGTCAATCCCCTCATGATGATGTTCATCACTTCTTCACTTTGATAAGTATTGCCTTCATAAACCGTTCTAATGGCTTTTTGTAATTCTTCCGTACCAGTATTTTTCAAAATATAGCCTGAAGAACCATTTTTAATCATTTTCGTGATAAAGCTTTCATCATTATACATCGACATCGCCAATACTTTTACAGTTGGATAATTGTCTGAAATATACTTACAGACATCCAAACCACTGTCTTCGCCAAGGTTGATGTCTAGCAGCATAACATCAATGCTATTTGCTGCTAAAAAAATCTTAACTTGTTCAGCCGTTTTGCATTCACCAACTACTTCAAAATCTGAAATAGGCGATAACAATGAAGCTACTCCCTCCGTGAAAATTTTATGGTCATCAACTAATAAAATGCGTATCATTACGTGATTAATATTTGGCAAATGTATATTTATACTAATATGAAGAACCTTCTTTTATCTCCTAAAATAACAATATTATTTTTGCTTCTCAAGGTTTCTATTGCAATTTCCCAAGATGAGTACCCTAGTTTAAGTAAAAACTATACTAAAACTCAATTAGACCAACTGCTACAAAAATATCAAAACAAAAAAGATACGCTTGGGCTAGCCTATACTTATTGGAGTTATGCCAAAAGTGAAGAGAAACAGTACGGACTCAATTATTCTCCGCTGACGAACCTCCGTAAAAGTATGGAGTGTTTTTTAATAATGAAAGATTCCGCTAATTTTTACAATATTCGAGGTGCTTTGGGTTCTTACTTTATGGATAGACCTTTTATCAAAGAATATGCAAAAGAATACATTACAAGTGCTGTTGATTATTTCAGAGTAAAAAATCAACCAATTAGTGAAATTGGGCATTTAGTGAATTTAGCCAATATTGATATTCATGAGAATAATTTTAAAAACGTAAAAGAAATTCTCGATAGGGTTGAAATGCTTAACAAAAAAGTAAAAGATGAGGCTTACGAAGGAAGGCTTCATTCTTCTTATTCAGATTATTATTATCGTATTGCAAACTACGACGAGTCATTGAAGCATGCCGAAATAAGTTATAGAATAGGTAAAAAATTACAAATTGACTGGTTGGAGGCTCTTTCACTGTATATAAAATCTAAATGCTTAGATGCTCTTGATAATCAAGAAGAAAGGTTGCAGGCCTTATTGGAAAGTCAAAAAATTGTTGAAAGCAATAGCATTTTGTTACAATTACAAAAGGAAGTGTATTATGAAACACAAAACTATTACTTCAAACAAAAGAATTTTCAGAAGGCTTATGACTTTATGAATAAAGCCAGAAAAACCACTGAAGAAATCTATTTTTCTAAAATGGAAAGCGATGTTCGTGCTTTTAGCGAATATAATTTACTGGAAAAACAGCGCATGGTGGTTTCTAAAATTGCTTTAGAAAAGAAACTCGCCGACATAGAATTAGACAAACTTTTGATTCGCCAACAAATGTATATTGTCTTAATTATTTTGGCGATTCTATTGATTGGCGTGCTGACTTACGCCTATTTTAGCCGACAAAGGTTTAATCGTTTGGATGCCGAGAAAGTAAAGAAAAATATTCAAATCGAAACACTTCGTGCTTTGATTAACGGACAAGAAATAGAAAGACTGCGTATTTCGCAAGAACTTCATGATGGCTTAGGGACTTTATTATCCAGAATTAAATTCCAGACAGAAAATATCAATACTTCTAAAGACCAAATTGCGGAAATGATAGATGATGCCTGTGCAGAAGTACGTATTATTTCAAGTAATTTACAACCAAATGCACTGACCCAATTTGGTTTAATTCGTTCGATTGATGATTTGATTTTAAAACAAAACAGTACTTCGCCGAATATTATCTTTCAACATTTTGGGAAAGAATTCGATATTTCGCCTGAAAGTAGCTTAATGATTTTTAGGATTATTCAAGAATTGATGACGAATGCCCTCAAACATGCTGATGCTTCTGAAATCCTGATTCAGCTTGTTTATCAAGAAGAGAGAACCCTGACCATTACCGTTGAAGACGACGGAAAAGGTTTCGACGATAACAATGTACAACCAGAGAATAATGGATGGAATAATATTCGTTCAAGAGTAAATTATTTGCATGGCATTATTACTTTACATTCAGAACCTACGGCTGGAACTTCTGTAACGATTTCAATTCCTTTTGTTTGATGTCTGTTTTAAGTTTTATCATCATTACACAAAGTAGCACGAGTTTCCAACTCGTGTTTTTTATGTTATATATTTATTTTTATTACGGATTGGAAATCCGTGTTAGGGAATATATTAAAGAATATTTGAAATTCATCGTCCTCTGTTTCCCCATTCCCATTAAAAAAAAATCAAGACTCATTCAGAAATCTTGCTTTGTAACTTAGAAAACTCGCTCCGTAGATTAGAAATCTAGCCTTGTGACTCAGAAAACTCGCTCCGTAGATTAGAAATCTTGCTTTGTGATTTAGAAAACACGCTTCGTAGATTAGAAATCTTGCTTTGTAATTTAGAAAACTCGCTTTGTGACTTAGAAAACGAGCGATGTAGTTTAGTGAACACTCCCAAACACTCCCATGTAGAGAGGAACATTGTTTTATGCGTTCCAAATTTCCCAAGCTTTTTCTGCTTGTCCATGAAGCATTTCTAAACCGAAATGAACACCTTTTGCCCCATTTTCAAGTCCTTTTTTTAAGAAAGTGGTCTCCAAAGGATTATAGACGATGTCATACAACAAATGTTTATCCGTCAATAATTGATAAGGTATTGCTGGAAAGTTTTCTATTTTAGGATACATTCCTAAAGGAGTCGTATTCACAATAAAAAGATGTTCATTCATTACTTCTTCAGTTAATTCTTCATAAGTAATGGTGTCTTCTTCTTTAGTTCTTGATACATATTGTGTGGCTAAACCTAAATCTTGCAAAGCTTGAATAATTGCTTTTGCTGCGCCACCTTTTCCTAACACTAAAGCTTTCTGAGGTAAGATTTCTTGAAAGTCCGCCCACTTTTCTAAAGTCCATCTAAAACCCCAATAATCAGTATTGAAACCTTTGGTAGAGCCATCAGGCATAATTTTGATGGTATTAACTGCACCGATTTTTAAAGCGGCTTCATCTACTGCATCCAAAAAAGGAATAACGTTTTGTTTATGGGGAATGGTGACGTTCAAACCTTTCAGTGCTAGACTATTATTTTTTAATAAAGCAGGAAAATCTTGAATGTTTTCTAATTCAAATTTTTCATAAGTATGGGTGTCGGCAATGCCTAATTGTTGGAATTTTTCAGTGAAGTATCCTTTAGAAAATGAATGTCCAAGCGGATAGCCAATAAGTCCGTAAAGATTCATGTTGATTGTTTTTTGCCTTGAAGCGTACGCTATAAGCTTTGTTGAAAATTGTTATTTTTAATGTATTAATCACTAAATCACTCATTCATTCAAACGCTCAATTAATTACATCCCTTTACTTTCCATAAAAGATTGTAAAATGATTGTCGCAGAAATTTTATCAATATTTCCTTTTTCACGGCGGTCTTTTTTCGAATATCCGCTTGTAATCATGGCACTCATTGCCATCGACGAAGTAAAACGTTCGTCATGTAAATGAATGGGCATATCAGGAAATGCTTTTTTCAGACCTTTTACAAAGCCTTTTACTTGTGGTGTATTGTTGGTGTCTTCTCCATCTAAGTTTACGGGCATTCCCACAACCATCGCTTCAACTTCTTCACGGGCAATATATGCTTTCAAAAATTCCAAAACATCTTTGCTATGAATAGTATCTAAAGCAGAAGCAATAATTTTTAAAGGGTCGGTTACTGCCAAACCTACTCTTTTACTGCCATAGTCTATGGCTAAAATTCTTCCCATTGTATTTGAATTACCTCAGCAATTGCCCTTTTAAACATTCGAGAGAAAGAAATTGAATTGAAAAAATCTTTCTTCAGAATAGTAGAGCTAGGGTTGAAGTATTTTTGATTTATTATCTTACAAAGTTACATCATTTTATTGGGCAAATATTTTCCGAATGAATTCATCGTTATTAAAAAACCTATTCCTGCTGAAAAAGGTAGAACATTATATGCTTTTTAAGAATTTATTGGTATTTTGTTGTTAAAATAATTTTTTGATTAAAAGATGAAGGAAAATAAGCCCGTAAATAATTCACCAATGAGTGTCAGACTTCCCATTATCATTGCTTTTACTTTGGTGATAGGTATGCTTGTTGGTGCCAATTTCTTTGGTGGTCAGTCGAGGATGAATAATGTTGCAAAAGGTATTGCAAAATATCGTGAAGTACTTTCTTTGGTTGAAACTAATTATGTAGATTCTGTCAGTACAGATTCTTTGGTAGAGTTTTCTATCAAAAAAATGTTAGAGAAATTAGACCCACATACTTCCTATTTTTCAACAGAAGATGTGGCAGCGGCACGTTCACAATTAGAATCGGGTTTTGATGGCATTGGTATTGAATTCAATGTTTTTAATGATACCGTTTATGTTGTTAATGCGATGGTGGGTGGTCCTTCGGATGCAGTGGGCATTAAAAGTGGTGACCGACTAATTAAAGCAGATGGTGTTTCACTGATTGGACAAAAAGTAAATTCAAGCTTGATATTTAGTAAACTCAGAGGACCAAGAGGAAGCGAAGTAAACCTAGAAATTGTAAGAAATGGCGAAAGTAAAGTCAGAACTTTTACGGTTACTCGTGATAGAATCCCTTCTTATTCAATCAATGCTGGGTTTATGATGGATAACCAAACGGGATATATCAAAGTTGACCGTTTTACAGAATCTACTTACGATGAATTTAAAAAAGTATTAACTTCTTTGAAATCGCAAGGTTTAAAAAGATTAGTACTTGATTTACGTGGAAACCCTGGAGGATATAAAGATCGTGCTGAGAAAATGGTTGATGAATTGTTATCAGACGATAGACTGATTGTTTACACAGATGGAAAAGGCACAAAGTTTGATTCACAAACTTTTACACGTCAAGAAGGCATTTTTGAAAAAGGAGCAGTGATTGTATTAGTAGATGAAAACAGTGCTTCGGCTTCTGAAATTGTAGCGGGAGCTTTACAAGATAATGACCGTGCTTTGATTGTCGGCAGACGTTCGTTTGGAAAAGGTTTGGTACAAATGCCAATTACTTTGCATGATGGTTCAGAATTAAGATTGACCATTTCGAGATATTATACACCAAGTGGTAGAAGTATTCAAAAACCATACGCTTTAGGAAAAGAAGAAGATTACGAAAAAGACTATGAACAACGAATAAAAAGCGGAGAGTTTTTTAGTTCTGACAGTATCAAATTTAATGAGAAACTAAAATATAAAACTGTTGCAGGTAGAATAGTTTATGGTGGCGGAGGCATCACGCCAGATGTATTTGTGGCAAGAGATACTACGTATTATTCTAAGTATTTAACCGAATTGTTTAGTAAGAATGTCATCAGAGAATATGCTTTGAATTATGCAAATAACAATTTGAAGACTTTGGATAAACTTAGTTTCAAGGATTTTTCAAAACAATTTGTTGTGACTGATGCCATGATGGCAGATTTACAAAAACTGGCAGCACAAGCAAAAATCAAATATTCAGCCAAAGATTATGAGCGTTCAGCCAATTATATCCGAGGACAAGTAAAAGCTTTAGTGGCTAGAAATATTTGGCAAAGAAAAACCAACAGAACCTTGAATAATGAATATTATCAAGTGTTGTTGTCTTTCGATGAAACACTGCAAAAAGCATTACAAAACTTTGAAAAAGCAGAAAAACTAGCTCGTGGTGAAATGGTTGAAACCCTGACGCATTCGGGTAAGCAGTAGTAAAATATTCAACATTTAATAAACCCATAAGTGAAGTATCATTCATTTATGGGTTTATTTTTTATAAAAGATGTTGTAAACAAATTCAAAATATTGTTGATATTACTTGACAGGTATAATATTTCTCAAGCATATTTGTTAATAGTTCGTGGACACCAAAGTCGTAGGCTTCCTTTCGTCCTTTAGTTTTCAAACAATCAGTTTTTTTATGTAAGGCTTTCATTAATTTTTCTACCAGTATTTTTTGTATTAAAAAACTCGCAAACCAAGAATGAAAAAAACAAAATGTTTAGCAGTGGCTATTACACTACTCCTAAAAATGAATCTTTCTATTGGGCAAGTAATTACTAGCTCAGATTCTTTAGCTAATCCCAAAGACTCCAGTTATGTGAAAGGAGTAAATGATGCTAAAATCTATTATTACAAGTATCGAGAGGCATCACAGCTAACATTAGTTACAACTATTTTAACAGGACCTTTGGGTTTAATTCCAGCTTATGCTACTGCTACCAAAAGACCTTCTATTCACAGACTAGGATTACCAGAGCCAGTATTGATGAGGAACACTAATTATAGAACGGGATATTATGAAACGGCATTTAGCATAAAGAAGCGTACAGTGTGGAGAAACTTTAAAATTGGAATAGCAATTTTTGTAATTCCAGCATATATTTTTTACGCAAAGAGTTAATAATATATTTTAGCACAATAAAAATCCCCTACAAACACGGTTTGCAGGGGATTTTTATTAAATACTTTCCGTACATGTCTTCACGTACAACAATTAGATTTAAGCGATTTCGTATCCTTTATCTTTCAAGATTCTATCCAATAATTTCTTATCGCTATCATTATTAAATACTGTGAATGGCAAGTAAATAAATTGATATTGACCCATATCTAAGATAAATGCTTCTTTGGTTTTTCTAGCATTTTTAATCATATCCCATTTAATAACGCCTCCTTCGGTATCATTCAATTTCATCAAAATCTGGCGACTATCAATTTCGTAACGATATTTACTAAAAAGCTGTTTGTATTGTTCTAATTGCGTAACACCTGTAAATTGAATTGCCCAGAAAATCAAATAAGCTAATGCTCCGATAATTGTTAAAACATAAATCCAGTAATTATGATAAACACCAGTAAGGTTTACGATTACATTGATAAAAATTAATGCTAAAGGCACAAATCCCCAATACCATTGATTTTTAATGAGTTGCATCATGTTTATTCCGATGAATTTATTTTTTTCAAGGGCAAACTTTTTGGTTTTGATTGCTAACGGATTTGATTGAATTGGTTGTTGTACTCGTCTTTGTTGTGACTGAGCGTATCCTTTTGCCATGTCTATAATAAAATTTGGTGATTCAGAACACAAAGGTACAAAAAATAAGGAAGTTTTGTAGTGAAGAGCTTTATCAGCATCAAATTAATGATTTCATTATAGAATTATTGGGCTATGATTCCTTTAAGCGCAAGATGAAATTATGGGTAAATTACCTTTAATGATTTGTTTTAGGTGCTTTTGAATGCTAATTTTAACATCTTAATGAAAAATATCCAAGACTTTTCAAGAATTGTAAATTATGGAACTTATCGAAAGCCAAATCCTGAGTCAGACACAAGTACTTCAAAAAATTAGAAGAATTGCTTTTGAAATTTATGAAAATAATTTTGAAGAGTCGGATATTGTCATTGCTGGAATCAGAGGGCAAGGTCATGCTTTCGCTAAATTGTTAGCATCTACACTTAGAGAGATTTCTCCTTTAGAAGCCAGTGCCGTATTGATTGATGTCGATAAAGATATTACTTACGAAAGTCCAGTAGAATTTGACTGCGACGAAAGATTTTTAGAGCGCAAAACCATCATCGTTGTTGACGACGTACTGAATAGTGGTAGAACATTAGCTTATTCATTATCTCCATTTTTAAGTATTCCCGTAAAACGCATTCAAGTAGCTGTAATTGTTGATAGAAATTATCGTCGTTTTCCTATCATGGCAGATTATGTGGGATATGAACTTTCAACAACTTTAAGTGAATATGTTTCTGTTGTGCTAGACGATGAAAACAGAATGGGTGTTTACCTTAAATAAACTTATAATTGGCTGATGATATTCATCAACCAATCTGCTTTGAAGAATAAGCCTAAAATTGGTAAAACCAAAAGTATTGCCAAGGCTAATTGTCCGATATTGAGTTTAAAAGTTTTGCCCTCTTCACTTTCTTTAAAGAACATCAAGAAAGGAATTTTTAAGTAGAAGAATAAAGAAATTACAGTATTTAGTAAGCCAAAAGCAAAAAGTAATAATAAGATTTGCTTTCCTGATAATTGGTAGGCTTCCCAAATTGCTGAAAATACATTGAGTTTCGCAAAGAAACCAGCAGTAGGAGGTAAACCTGCCAATGAAATCATCACGATTACAACCAATGTACCAAACAATGGATTGATTCTTCCTAAACCTTTAAAATTGTCGATAGAGAATTTTGAAGTATTTTCTGGAACATCATTGCCAGTTCTATTAGCGGCTAAATCAATCAACAAAAAGGCTGAAAAATTAGTAAACAAACTTACGATTAAGTAAAAAACTACACTTTTTACTCCCAATTCAGAAAGCGTTACCAAGCCAATCAACATAAAACCTGTATGAGCAATGGTTGAATAAGCCAATAATCTTTTGGTATCTTTTTGCCATAAAGCCGAGAAATTCCCGAAAGTAATACTTGCCAAAGCGATTACAGCTGTAAGTACTTGCAAGTCGTTCGGAACAGCAGAGTAAAAACGAATAATGACAAGAAAAGCTGCAATTTTTGGTGCTACAGCAAAGAAAGCGACAATCGGAGTGGGAGCAGATTGATACACATCGGGTGTCCAGATATGAAATGGACTCGCTGATATTTTAAATAAAAACCCACAAAGTGTTAGTACAATCGCAATGGTTGAGGCAATATTATCTGTTTGAGCAATCCCTCTTGAAAAGTCTGGCGAAGCAATGTTCAAAGTGCCCGTCATGCCATATAATAATGACATTCCATAAAGCATAACTGCCGAAGCAGCTGCACCAAATAAGATATATTTTAAACCACCTTCAGAAGCCTTTCTGGTTTTATTAAATGCTGTAAGAATATAGGATGAAATAGAAACGATTTCGATAGAAAGGTAAATCATTAATAAATTCACCGACATCGTCATTAGATTTAAACCAATCAACACACTAATTATCAAAGGGTAGAATTCGCCAGCGTATTTTCTTTTTGAAACATAAATATGTGCCAATAGAATAATGACAGAAAGTGTACAGAGTACTTTAAAGAAAATGGCTTTGCTATCTAATATCAGCATTTGTCCAAACAAAAATGTATCATTTGTATTTGAAAATTGTTGCACAATTTGATTCAGAGCAATTAAAACTGAAATTAAAGAGATACCCCACAACGTATTTTGATAAGCGTTTTCGTTAGTACTTTCAGATAAATCAAATTTTTGAGAAGTGTATTTATAAAGGAATAATTCAGCAATAATAAGGAGTAAAAAGACCGCCCCCAGAAAGACTTCTGGAGAAATGATGCTCAAACTATCAAGAATATGGGCAAGTAAATCGGGTAAGTATATTATTTTGGTCATTATTTTTCTTCGCAAGCGTGTTTTATTCTACTTTTGTTGTTATGTTTGAGTTTAACTTCAATTTTAGTAAAATTATGAATAAAACTAAATTCTACTGGTTGATTCAAATGTTCTGCTGGTCGATTGTCACACTTCTTTCTATCCAACACATTGAATTTACAGATTTCAGCCAATCTACCAAAACTATTTATTTAATCCTTTATTTTTTTTCAGGTCTAATTTCAAGTCACTTTTATAAAATTATTATCGGTCGATTCCATCCAGATGATATTACTCATCTTCAATATGCACTTTTCCCGATTGTAGGTGGTTTGTCAATAGGCTCTATTTATACCGTTCTTGATTATCAGTTATACAATTATCCAGATACTTCTTTTGGGGCTTTTGTGGTGATTTTCCTGAAAAATGTATGGAAAGTTTGGCCTTGGTTTATGTTTTTTCACTTGTTTCGTTTTCTTAGTATTTATCAAGATAGAAAGCAAAGAGAATCTCACACCGAAAATCTTTTAAAAATTTCAAAATTAGAAAGTCTTAAAAAACAGTTAAATCCTCATTTTTTATTCAATGCTTTGAATAGTATAAAGGCGTTGACGCTCATTGATAATGTTCAGGCTCGTGAATCTATCATTCAATTGTCTGATTTACTTAGACTTTCTTTGAACCTTGGCGAGCAACAAAAAGCAACATTGAGCGAAGAACTTCGTTTGGCTGAAAATTACCTTTCTCTTGAAAAACTTCGTTTTGATACTCGATTAGAATATGATTTCCAGATTCAAGAAGACATTGGAAATATCTTAATTATGCCAATGACTATCAATACGCTTTTAGAAAATGCTGTAAAACATGGAATCGGACAACTAAAATCTGGTGGACATATCAGCGTTATTGCCAAAACAGAAAATGGGTATATCATTTTAAGTGTTGAAAACTCTGGTATTTTTGACCCAAGACCTAAAAGTAATGAGGGCGGTATTGGATTAGAGAACCTTAAAAAACGCCTAGAATTACAATATGGCGATAATGCTTTTTTGAAAATTGTAAATACTCAAGGAAAAGTATCAGCCATTATTAAAATGCCTTATTAGTTAAAACAATTTCAACAGTTCTGAAATGGTAGCATTCGTCAAATCAAAAATGAGATGAGGAAAAATACCAAATACCAAAGCCAAGATTGCTAAAGGATAAAGCATTGTTTTTTCTCTGAAATTTAAGTCTTCTAAAGCTCCTTCAAATTGTCTTACCCAGTATTTTCCAAAGAAAATTCGTTGCAAAGTCCAAAGAAAATAACCAGCACCTAAAACCAAACCAAAGGCAGCGATTGCCGTTAACCATCTTGGAATTAATGGACTATTAAAACCGCCCATCAAAGTAAATATTTCGCCAATAAAACCAGAAAAAGCAGGCAAACCCAATGAGGCAAAAAAGGCAATTGCCGTCATGGCTGTGTAAAGAGGCATTTTATTCGCCAAACCTTGATAGCTATCAATGCGGCGGTCGTGTGTGCGGTCATACAAAACGCCCACCAATAAAAACAACATTGCCGAAAGTACTCCATGCGAAAACATTTGATATACCGCTCCATTGATACCTTCGCTAGTTAATGAGCCAATTCCTAATAGTACAAAACCCATGTGCGAAACCGAAGAGTAAGCAATCATTTTCTTCAAATCGTTCATGGCTAAGGCGTTGAATGCTCCGTAAATAATAGATAATACGCCAAAGGCAACAATCACAAAAGCGTATTCTGTAGCTACTTCTGGAAAAATTGGATAAGCGATTCTTAAAAATCCATAGCCACCTATTTTCAACAAAATACCTGCAAGTACAACTGAAACTGGCGTTGGTGCTTCCACGTGAGCATCTGGTAACCAAGTATGCACTGGCACGGCTGGTAATTTAATACCAAAGCCAATCATCAATAAAATAAAAGCTAAAGCACGAGCCGAAAAACTGAAAATCTGTATTTCAGATAAAATATTCAACCAAGAATCAGGAAGAAAATTTCCCGCATCTGGCATAAATCGTAAATCGAAAGTATGTACAATTTGTTCTGAAGGAATTTTTAGGTCTTTCAATAAGTTTTGTACTTCTGTAATAATTTGTGGCGTGATTTCCGAAACATCATTAATTAAACCAATTCTGACTGCCGTTTCTACAGGGTCAACTACAGAAAGATAAAGGGCAATCATCACAATTAAGATGAAAATTGACCCAAATAAAGTATAAAGGAAAAACTTAATAGAAGCATATTCTTTTCTTGGTCCACCCCAAATACCAATCAAAAAGTACATTGGTAAAAGCATGAATTCAAAGAAAAGGTAGAACAAAAACATATCTAAAGCCATAAAACAGCCAATCACTGAACCTGTTAATAACAAGTAAAGCGAAAAATAGCCTTTCTCCTTTTGCTCAATTTGGAAAGAGGAAATCGCTCCAACAAACATCACAATGCCCGTTAATAAAACCATAGGCATACTGATGCCATCTATACCCAAAAGGTAATCGATAGAACCGACACCCAAATTTCCCAATGGTAGCGTTATCCAATCCAATTGTTCAAGGAATTGATAATCGGCAACATCGTGGTTGAAATTTTGGTATAAGTAAATACAAATCGCTAATTCTATCGCTGTAACGCCTAGCGTAAACCATTTGAAATAAGCTTTGAATTGGTCTGGAGAAAAAGCCACAACCAACGAAGCAATCAATGGTAAAAATATAAGTACTGATAAAATGGGCATAATGATATAAGAAAAATTGTGTTCGATAGAGTGTCAAACGCAATATCAAGATGAAAAAACGATAAAAATAACCAATGCAATCAAGCCTAAAAACGACATGGCTACATAAAGCTGTACTTTACCCGCTTGCACTGAACGAGTAACTTTCCCGATTAGTCCAGCAAAAAATGCCATCGTATTCGGAATGCCATCAATAAATTTGGCATCAAACCAAGCAATCATACTGGCAATTAATACTTGTAATTTAGCAAATACATTTACGAATCGGTCAAGATAATCTTTATCCAATCCTTGTAGTAAATCTGATGCTTTCAATACTGGATTAACAAAGGCTTTTTGATAAAGAGCATCTAAAGTCGGAACTGTAAAATCAAATACTTTATTTCTGGATAAATATCCTAAAGCAATTCCTGCCACAGCCAAAGCAGTAGAAAGATAAGCTACCCAATGATTTTCGCCTGATTTTTCTACCATTTCAGGTTTCATAAATTCCCAAAACCAAGTGCTCTCAGCATTGAGTGGATTGAACGTGAATATAAAACCAATGGATAAAATCGCTAATAAACCGATGGGGAAAGTGATTTTCCAAGAACCTTCATGAATGGCAAATACATCTGCTTTTTCATTTCTGAATTCACCAAAGAAAACCATCCAAACCTGACGAGTCATATAAAATGCAGACAATAGAATACCGATGAAAAACACCACGCTGATAAGATGTAAAGCCATACTTTGATGTTGTTCTGCTTGTGCAATTACTTGTGCAAGAATAGAATCTTTCGATAAAAATCCTGAAAAGAATGGAATTCCCGCCAAAGCCAACGAACAAACGATATAACAAACAAAAGTAAAAGGCATTCTTTTCCGTAAACCGCCCATCAGGCGCATGTCTTGTGCATCAAAACCGTGTCCAGCATGATGCAAAGCGTGAATAATAGAACCCGCACTTAAAAATAATCCAGCTTTAAAGAAAGCATGTGTTAATAAATGAAAAATAGAAGCATCAGAACCCAAACCAACGACCATCAAACCTACTTGTGAAATAGTAGAATAGGCTAAAGTCTTTTTAATATCTGTTTGAAAAATCGCATAAACCGAACCCATCAGCATGGTAATACAACCTACAGAAGCCACAATCACAGATTCATCAAAACCTAATAATGGATGAATACGAGCCAATAGATAAACCCCAGCAACAACCATTGTGGCGGCGTGAATCAATGCCGAAACTGGCGTTGGTCCTTCCATCGCATCGGGCAACCAAGTATGCAATGGAAATTGTGCCGATTTACCAACACATCCACAGAAAAGTAATAAGCCTGCTACTGGAATTAAGGAAGTATCTGGAACATTCGCCATTTCGCTACTGAAAGACAGAAAATTGCTATGACCAAATAAATAATATGCTAGAAAAATCCCCAGTAAAAAACCAACATCACCCACACGATTCACTAAAAATGCCTTTTTAGAAGCATTAACTGCTTCTGGTTTTTGATACCAGAAGCCAATCAGCAAGTAAGAACTTAAACCTACCAATTCCCAGAAGGCATACATTACCAATAAATTATCGGTCAAAACTATGCCAAGCATTGAGAATACGAAAAGACTTAAAAAACCAACATAACGATATTGGTCGGGTTCTTCTTCCATATACTCTAATGAGAAAATCTGTACCAGTAAAGCAATGAAGTTTACCAATACCAACATCATCAACGTAAGTGAATCTGTTAAGAAGCCAAAAGAGTAAGTTTCTTTTCCGAGTAAAAACCAATTGAAAACCAAATGTGGATTGGCAACATGCAGATTTTGACGAAGAAGTATGATTGAAAAAATAAGGTTTAGTCCTGTTAAAGCGATACTTAGCCAAGCGGCCAAAGCATTATATTTTTTACCCAACAGAATTGGCATAATAAACCCTGCGAGTGGGGTTAGTAAAATGAGCCAAATCAAAGTGGAAGGATTCATAAAGCTTAATCACGAAGGTTTTTATACTCCTTCGTAGAGATTTTCTTGGAAAATTTCAATTTTTGTGCAAATATACGGGGCAAAATGTATTTACTCCTAATCGAATTTAGATAAAACCCACTAAGTTTGTGGAGTAATCTCTTAATATTCAATATTTCTTTGCAATTAATAGCATTTCCTTGCTTTATTTTATATTCTTAATTAACCAAATACTTTAATACGATGGATAACGCAAAAACAGTAAACTATTCAAGAACGACCATTACAGAGTTAATGATTCCGTCTTACGCAAATTTTGGAGGAAAAATTCACGGAGGAATTTTATTATCATTAATGGATAAGGTTGCTTATGTATGTGCTGCCAAGCATTCAGGCACGTATGTGGTTACGGTATCAGTAGATAATGTTGAATTTAAACAGCCAGTAGAAGTAGGTGAATTGGTTTCGCTACATGCTTCGGTCAATTATGTTGGGAATAGTTCTTTGATTGTAGGTATTAAAGTAGTGGCTGAGAATATCAAAACGGCGAGTGTAAAACATACAAATACTTCTTATTTTACGATGGTTGCCAAAGATGATCATGGAAAATTGACGGCTGTACCGCCACTAATTTTAGAAAGTGATGAAGACATCCGTAGATTTTTGGAAGCACTGAAACGTAAAGAAATTAAGAGTTCATACAAAGAGCTATTGCATGATGCCAAAACTTGTATGGAAATTGATGAAAACTTACATTTATTAGATGCCGAACGTTGTATTGTGAAGCGTGAAAAAGATATGCAAAGCGAGTGGATATAAATTAATAATTAGGTGTTTGGAATCATTTTGAAGCCAAGATAAAATGGAGTACTTTTACAAAATTGATTCCAAGATTTATCCTAATCTACTGATTCCAATCTCTCTAATTGAGTATTCATGATGAAAATATTAAGAGTTATCCTCATTATCCTAGCAATTTTAGCTTCTCTAGCAGTTTTTTTTAGATTTTATTACACCAAATCGTTTAGTCCATCTTCAACGGCAGAATACGAAAAAAATGGCTTGAGTATTACCGTAGATTATTGTCAACCTTCAAAAAAAGGTAGATTGATTTTCGGAACAGATACAGAAAAGGCCCTTGTTCCTTATGGGAAATGGTGGAGAACAGGAGCGAACGAAGCAACAGTTATTAAATTTTCAAAAGATGTAACAATTGCGGGGAAATTACTCAAAGCAGGTACTTATACGCTCTTTACGATTCCAGAAAAAGGAGATTGGACAATCATTTTCAATGCAGAAGTTGGGCAATGGGGTTTATCTTATGATGAAAAGAAAGATGTTTTGAAAGTACCAGCCCCATCTACTCAAACAACAGATAGCGCAGAAAAATTTACCATTGATTTCAATGAAAAAGAAGTAGGCGTTGATATGATTTTACATTGGGACACAACAGTAGTCACGGTTCCGATTCAGTAATTACATTTTGTATCGAAATCAAAAAAAAATAAACATTTTGCGGTTTTCTTCGGTTTTGACATACTTGAAGTATCTCACGAGATACTTCAAGTATGTCGAGAGATACTAAATCCCGCAAAATACCGCAAGAAAGTATCTCGTGATATACTTCAAGTATCTCGTGAGATATAAATTACCGCAGAATACCGCAAAAAAGAGTCTCTCAATATACTTGAAGTATGTCGGGAGACTCTTTTTATATCAATAGCTATGTTAAAAACACTCCCTCATCAATAGTAAATAATAGTAGATGAAATATTTTATCTTTCAACTCAAACACTTCACCCCCTATTTTTTCAGCTTCAACCAATTTCTAAACTTATTCAGTTGAATTTTTTTAGTAATTTAAATCATGGATAAAAATGAAAAATGGATATGTTGGTATAGCTCGCTATTGATTGCCTTGCTTGTTAACGCTACTCGTTTGTTGGCTTTGAGGGAGAAAGGTATTATTGCTCGCTACTGGCAATTTGATTTTGCCGAATACAGTTTCCAATTATTGTATAATTTGGCATTTTGTGGATTACTTTTTTACCTTAATCTAAATCCTTACCGAAGTTTTGTACAAATTCGTGAGCAAAAGAAATATGGTTTGTATTACCTGCTCAATGCTTTTGTGGTGCTTTTGGCTATTATGAGTGGAACATGGATCCAGTCGTATTTATTTGCTGAAAATCATCTGAATGGTGTTGTGCGTGCTGGTTATATAGCTCGTTTTGGATTGAGTACATTACTTGTTGCCATTATTGTTAAGATAATTTTATTGCTCCGAGAAAGTAAACGCAAAGACAATGAACATGAGCAATTGAAAAGCCTTTACTTGGAAGCTCAGTTGGAGTTATTGAAAGAACAACTCAATCCACATTTATTATTCAATTCGCTCAGTAGTTTATCGGGCATCGTTAGGGAAAACCCCAAATTGGCACAATTTTATATTGTTCATCTTTCCAAAGTATTTCGTCATGCCTTGGTGCGTGCTGGAACAAGTTTGGTTACGGTGGAAGAAGAACTTAATTCGCTAAAATCTTACGAACAACTTATCAAAATGCGTTTTGAAAATGCTTTTAGCCTATCAATCAATCTGGATGAACCATTTTACTCAGCAATGATTCCGCATTTATCTTTACAGCCTTTATTGGAAAATGCAGCCAAACATAATATTGCCACGCTTGAAAAACCTTTGTCTATTCGCATTTATACGGAAGAAAAATGGCTAATTGTTAGTAATAATTTGCAAGAAATAACAACGCCCGAAAGTAGTACTGGTATAGGTTTGGTTAATCTGAATGAGCGTTTTAGATTACTTTTCAATGCTGACATTGAGATTGAAAAAACAGAAGAATCCTTTACCGTTAAATTGCCTATCAAAATATGAAAGAATTACGCTTAGTATTGGTAGAAGATGAGGTCGTCACTGCCCGAAATTTGGAATATGTATTGAAAAGTCTAAACGAAAATATCAGTATTTTAGCGATACTTCAAAGTGTGAGCGAAGCGGTGAATTGGTTCGAGAACAATCAAACATCTTATGATTTAGTTTTTATGGACATCAGGTTGGCGGATGGTTTATCGTTCGACATCTTTAAAAAAGTAAACATCAATCGTCCAGTTATTTTTGTGACCGCCTATAATGATTACGCCATTCAAGCATTTAAAAATAATGGCATTGATTATATCCTGAAACCATTTGACGAACAGGAAATTGAGCAAGCTTTAGCTAAGTTTGAAAACCTAACAAAACCTTCTGAACAGGAATTGGACGGGAAAAAGTTAGCCCAATTATTGGATAATGTAAATGCGGGACTAAAATCCTATAAAAAATCTTTCCTTGTTCATTATCGAGATAAGTTAGTGCCTTTGGAAACGGCTAAAATCGCTTGGTTTTATACCAGTAACGAAATCGTACATGCTCATACTTTAGATGATAAACAGTACATCATGGAGTTTACGATGGAGCAATTAGAACAGCAAATCGACCCAGCATTATTTTTCAGGGCGAATCGTCAATTTATTGTCAATCGCATGGCTATTCTTGAAATTGAATTTTACTTCAATGGTCGCCTTTCTGTAAAAGTAAAACCCGAACCCACAGAACACATCTTGATTAGTAAAGCAAGAGTCCCAGCCTTTAAAAGTTGGATGAATAATTAAGCTAAGTCTGGTATTAAAACACTTCATCCCTCAGTTTTTCAGTTTCACCTGTTTTTCGCCAATATGTATTCTTTTTCTTAGCCAAATTTACATCGTATTTAATCCTAAGAAGATGAAACATCCAATAGAACCTTTTCGCATTTACATACTTCTATTTATTTTTCTGTTGATAAGTGCAGAGATTATTTGGAGTTGGAAAAAACAAAAAGCGGCTTATGAACTAAAGGAAACCCTTGCCAATATGACGATATTCATGGGTTTTCAGTTTTCAAAATACTTGTTTGCGGGTTATCAGCTAAGTACTTTGAGCTTTTTTGCAGAACATTCTTTTGCGACGTTGCCACACACGTTGATTATTTTTCTGCTGACTTTTTTCGTCACAGATTTTATTTATTACTGGTTTCATCGGGCATCACATCTTTGGAAACCACTTTGGGCATTTCACCAAGTACATCATTCAGCCATGCGAATGAACCTCACAGCAGCTTATCGGCTCAATTGGTTTTCGGCAATTGTTAGTCCACTGTTTTTTGTACCAGCCGCATTGTTGGGATTACCAGCCGACTTTATCGTACTCACTTATGCCTTAAATCTTGTTTATCAATTCTTTCTACATACCGAAGTTGTAGGGAAATTGGGAGTTGTTGAAAAGGTTTTAGATACGCCTTCTTCACATCGGGTGCATCACGGTAGTAACCCCATGTATATTGATAAAAATTTTGGAGGAGTACTGATTATTTGGGATAGACTTTTTGGTACTTATCAACCAGAAACCGAGAAAGTACAGTACGGTTTAACCACAGGATTTTTAAGTTATAATCCCTTCAAATTAGTATTACAAGGTTTTGTAGATTACTTCAAAACAATAAAATTAAATAAAGTAGAATAGTAGAAAATGTTTAATCTCTAAATCAATTACTCACAATTCATTCAATTAAAATAAACTATCAAAATCATGAAAAACAGAAAAAACTTCAAAAGCTTATTAACAGTATTTACGCTGTTATTCTTACTAATCTCTAACATGCCATTTGCCCAAAATGCTGGAAAACTAAAAGGGAGTACAGTCGAAGAAAGAGCCAGTTTTCAGACAGAATGGATGAAAGAAAAACTTCATCTTGATTCTGTTCAAGTACAAAAAGTAAAGGATATTAACCTAAAATATGCCTTGAAAAACGAACCAATTATGAAAAGTAGCGATGGTAAATTGGCTAAGTTTCGCCAATTAAAATCCAATCAAAATGAAAAAGAAGCTGAACTTAAACGAGTATTTAGCAAAGAGCAATTCAAGCAATACGAAGTAATTAAAGGCGAATTACAAGATAAAATGAAGGAAAAAATGCGTAATCAATAAGCTTACAGCAATTAAATTATTCAATAAAACCTCTTCTATTAATCCAAAAAAATGAAAACAATCCTATTTTTAATCAACCTGATGGTAATATTATCTTGTTCAAAAGTTGAAGAAACCAACGTTACCGAGCCAATTGATGATGATTTGCAAGGACCAATTTCACGCCCAACATCAGGTTATGGTGCTGATGGAACTTACAAAGTAGCAGAAATTAGTTTTCCTAATCCCTTGTATGCTGGTACTTCCGTGAGTATTTTTTATCCAGATGGAGTAAATTCTGCCAGACCAACTATTTTTTATTCACATCCTTATGGCGGAGAAGAAAAAGAATATAACAGAGGACTTTTTGAATTTATAGCCAAGAAAGGATACGTTGTAGTATTTGTCCCTTATCCAACAACGGGTGTAAGTATCGATGAACGTTATAATACTTTGTGGCAAGGTTTCAGTAAAGCAGTTGCAGATTATCCACAAATTATTGATACTAAGAAAGTTGGTTTTATGGGACATTCCTTTGGCGGTGGGGCTTCAATTGGTTTAAGTTATAAAGCTTTTACCGAAAATGGTTGGGGACAAGATGGTCGTTTCCTATTCACAATGGCACCTTGGTATAATTTTCAGATTACGCCACAACAATTACAAAGTTTTCCAGCCAATACTAAAATGATTACTCAAGTGTATGATGAAGATGTTTTTAATGACCATCGTATGGCGATTGATATTTTCAAACATATTAATATTGCCGATACAGAAAAGGATTTTATCTATATAAAACCCTCAACAATTGCTGGTTATACCTATCATACTTATCATAATTTGCCAAACACCAGAAGTGCTTACGATGCACTTGATTATTATGGCGTTTATCGTTTGTTGGATGCCTTGATAGACTATAGTTTTAATAATAATCAAGCAGCTAAAAATATAGCATTGGGCAACGGTTCTACGGAGCAAGTAAAAATGCCCATTTACAAAGGAGAAGTAATGACAGCTTTAGAAGTAACTGATAACCCCAGTCCGAAATACAACCAAAGCAAATACGAGTTTCGTTGTGGAAGTGTTGAAAACCCAAGAATATTAAATTGTAATTGATTGACTCCCAAAATCATGAAAAAGAATATTTTATTGCTTTGGTTATTCTTTGGTTTAGCAGGAAATGCTTTTGCACAAGAACAGTACGCTAAGCTAAATCAATGGCTTGAAAACAATGTTGATGAAATGGGCGGGCGAGCTATTTTGATGGTGTATCAAGATGGCAAAATAGTATATAACCATGCCGTCAATCGGATGAATAATAGGCAAAAAATGCTTGGCAAATTGATTGCTTCCCGCCAAGGTAAAACAGCAGATTTTAGTGATTTTACTGCTAATTCAAAACTACCAATTGCCAGTTGTGGCAAATGGCTGAGTGCTGCATTGGTGATGACTTTTGTGGATGAAGGTAAACTAAAACTTACAGATAGCGTCGGGAGATTTCTGCCTGTACTTTCTAAAAATGGGAAAGGAGCAATTACGATACAAGAGTGTCTTTCGCATACAACCGGAATTTTATCACCAGATTTGAGAGAAAATTTGAAAGAAATGAGAGCTATCAAAAGTATGGATGAAGCCATCGAACAAATTGCTCAATATCCAATCGAAGGACAAGCTGGGAAAGTATTTCGTTACAGTAATACAGGTTTACAAATTGCGGGTGCAGTAATAGAAAAGATAAGTGGAAAATCTTTTGAAACCTTGTTTGCAGAACGCATTGCCATTCCACTAGGCATGAAAAATACTGATTTTGGCAAAGCTAAAGTAGCGTTACCCGCTGGCGGAGCAAACAGTACACCCAACGATTATATGAATTTTTTGATGATGATTCTAAACAAAGGTCAGTTTCATGGGAAGCAGATTCTTTCAGAAAAAAGTATTGCTGAAATGCAAGTTAATAGAATCACTGCCGAAGTAAAAGTGGCACATTCACCTGCTGAGGCAGGTGGATTAGGTTATGGATTCGGAGAATGGATTATGACAAATGGTGCAATTAGTAGTCCAGGATTGTTCGGTAGTTTTCCTTGGATTAATAATGACAAAAAGTACTGTGCTTTTTTAATGACCTTTTACCTAAAATCTGACAGACGACAAGAGAAATATGTTGAATTAAGGAAATTAGTTGAGGCATCAATCTAAAAAATATTTCGGTTTATTGATTCTTACCAAAAATAAAACCTCCTTTTGTATTGTCCACAAAAGGAGGTTTTTATCAAACTTTATGAAATTTATAAACCTACTACTCCGGTCACAGCTAAAGTTAATCTAATATCAGTGTTTGATTTAACTGAAATTTTGTTCAAATCTAAAGCACTTGAAAGGCTCAAGAAAGCGTTTAGCGTAGCTGATGAACTAGCATCGCCTGAAGCTTTGTAAGAAGCGAAGTGAATTTCATAATCACCTTCTTCTAAGAACGATACTTTGAAATTACCGTTTCCATCCACTTTTGAACTTGATACTGCATTTTTAAATTCTACAGAACTATCACCTTGTCCTTTTGCTTCTGTGCTTTTGTTAAATTCGCCTTTTTTATAAACATAAGCCACAACATTACCCATTACAGCTTGGTTATATCCACTCATTTGTCCTGAAATAGTACCTGTAGTCGTTTTGTTAACAACTCTGAAAGACGATTGCAACTCGCCATAAGTTACGAATGAGTAATTTTTCTTTGAGTTCTCATTGTATGTCTTGATGGCTTTTCTTAAATCGAAATCAATCATCAAATCAGTTGCTGCATTTTGCGCAATGGTAAATGGTTTAGTATTTACATCTAATGAATTTCGTGCATTACCAGAAATCACCAATTTACTTTTTGTACCATCAACTTTTGAAAGGTAACAACCCGGTGCATTGCCAAATTGGTCTTTTTCATAGTCAAAAATAAAGGTCAATTTACTGTAAGTACCAGTTTGGAATTGTCCATCTCCCAAAGTAAAGAAATTACCATTATTCAGTTCAGCAATGTTAATGGTTTTTGGTCCTTGGAAAGCATCATATCTTTTTCCGTCTAACCTTACTTCTGTAATGGTAACAAAAGCACCATTAACTTCGGCATTGTCAATTGGAGCATCCGTAATGCCCATTCTTACTTGTCCTTTTGGAGCGTTCGGGTCTTGTTCTGTCGCCTCTGGCGTTACATTTTCATCATCTTTGCTGCATGACCATTGTAAAGTAGCGATTCCGAAAGCCATTAAAGCATAAATAAGGATTCTTTTAGTTTTCATAAGACATTATAAAGTTTAAGATTTGAATGATTGAATTGGAATTTTTGCGTTTTTGGATATTTACTCGTTAATCTGTATTTCTTAATTTGAATCTGTTGTTTTGCTTAATGAATGTAAAAGAATTATGCTTGGCTGATGAAAAGCCTAGTGGTTAGAAGCCATAAAAGGAAATGGATGATTGTAAGTTGTTGATTTTCAGTATTTTGATTTTTGGTGAGGGTTTAATCCTTCACATCATTGTGTGATGAAAAATCTGAACTAAATGCCCAAGGAGTATTTTGAACTTGAAAGAAGGCTAAGGTGAAAATTGGGGAAATTGTGTAGAAATTGTGTAGTTTTTTGGACAATCCAAGAGAATATTGATTACTCAAAAAATTTAAGGTATTATGTCTCAGGATAAAACTGTTGTTAACCCTTGCGGTTACCGATTGACAATTGCTGAGATAAGAAACGGTAACCGTGAAGGTTACCGTTACATTCATGTAGCATAGGTAGTAATCTCAATTACTTTTAAAATCAGCAAATATCATTAAAAATCTATTCTTAATCTGATAGTTAAGCAATGAATACAATTTAAGAGACGTTTTATTTTTTGCAAATAATTGATAATTAGAAGTTTGTAATTCTAATTGCTAATCACTACCTAGTTTTTGATAAACTTCAATACTTCTCGATGTTTGTCCGTCAAGTATTCAATGAAATATTGACCAGAAGATAAATGTTCAAGATTAACGATGGTGAAAGTTGAATAGAGTTGTGTTTCAATTTGTTGGATTTTTTGTCCGCCTGTCCCCAAAATACTTAAGCTTGCTTTGCCTGTTGGGTGAGATACTTTCAACGATTGTTGTGCTGGATTCGGTCCAATTGAAATTTTATTCACGGGTTCTTCTTCTACCGCTAAAGGGGCACTGACTGAACCTTTTAGGACTAACAGTTTTTCACTCATGCCCGAAGACTTATGTGTAATATTTCCAGTAAAATTACCAATCAGTTTAGCTGTCATTCTTACAGCGATACTTGTTTGGGATAATTTTCCTGACGTAGATGTAAGTTTTAAACTAGAAGCCGCATTTACCCAAGTTGTATTATCCAAAGAAATTTCAAAATGAGGTGGAGGCGTCAGAATAATTTCACCCAGTAAGTTATCACCTGAAAGATTATAAGTTTGAGTATTCGCAGGAACACCGCCAATCAAATAAACAAAATCCTGTAAATTTTGACTAATGTTAAGCGTCGGAGCTGAGGCTGTTAAAATTGCTTTTACAGCTAAAGTAATCGTAGTTAAACCCTCTGTAACATGCGAAATATTTCCAGAGTAATTTCCCGCATTAGCAGTGTTTACTCTTACATAAATGGTAGTTTGGGCAATTTTCCCAGCGCTTGCTGTTAACTTCAAACTGGTATTTGAACCAAACCATGTAATCCCATCTTTTGAAATTTCAAAATTAATGGGTGCAGTAATACTCAAATCTTGAGTCAGGTTTTCACCTGTAATGGAATAAGTTTGGATAGGAGAGTTAGTCCCAGCCATAAAAGTAAAATCACTGAGCGATTGACTAACATTAAGCACTACAGGTTTCACGGCATTCAAATCTTTGATAGACCCCAAAATACTTAGATCCTTAATTTTTGCATATCGTCCCGCACTTGAACTACCCGTACTAAAATACATTCTGATAGTAATAGAATCGCCCGTTGCTAGATTGATACCATTGGCACCATTTAGGGCTAATTGATAGAAAGTAGCCGTTTCGCTAGGTTCTGAAACAGGCAATGCTGGCGTAGCAAATGCCCCATTGGCAGTATTTGGCATCGGTATGCCACTCATCAAACCGCCTGAAACATCAGCAGAATCAGTTTTAAAACCAGTTTTAGAATAAACAATGGCAAATTTTCCAGTAGCAGCAGCATACAATGCCATTTTTAAACTGATAGAGTCAACTTTTACAGCATAACCCGATGAAGCTTTAATGACAAATTGTTCATATAATCCACGGTTTAAGTTATTTCCAAAACCTCCTCCAGCAGTTGTCCATAATCCTCCTCCATCTGTTGAAGGAGCAAAAGCTTGTCCATGCAATGCTGAATAAGCAGGAATCACCGAATTATTGGAAAGGCTAAGTCTTTTCAAAATTGGTTTTGGAACGATTACTCCTTTAGCCCTTAAAGCAGAACTATCATTATCAGCAACAATCATCGACCAAAAAGCCAAACGCTGTGAAACAGGCAGTGGGTCGGTTTGGGTAGTACCATTTACCGTGATAGATTTACTAATAGCATCCGTACTTGTATGCAAAATATTTCCACTAAAAGTACCTGCTTGCGTACTATTTAAACGAACTTGAATACTTGTCGTAGCAATACTTCCATTGGTAGGCGTCAAGGAAAAATTACTTGATGAATTCATCCAAGTTTTACCAGCATTGGCAGAAATTTCGAAATTATTGGGAATCGTAATCATAAGTTTATCAGCTAAATTTTCAGCAGATAAACTATAAACTTGTGCCGCAGAAGCTTTCCCTAAACCTTGAATAAAATCTTTGGGTGTACCAACTATCGTAATTGTTGGAACGCTTGATACGGTTAAAGTATCTGAGATATAATCTTTTAAACCAGTTTTGATTCCTTTCAATAAGTAATAATAAGTCTTCCCAGCGGCTGGTGCAGCATCAGTCATTTTGAAATTAATGATGGTATCGCTTGCTGATACGGTTTCAGTCAATTTGCTGAAAGTTGCTTTGTTGTCGGTACTTCTGTATAATTCATAACGAAGGTCTTTCATCGACCAAGCAATATTCCATGTGAAAGTTGTTGGCGTAGAAAGATTTGCTCCTTTCGTTACTTTAATATTTACGAAGGCAATTTCAGCTTTTGATGGAGTGCAAAAATCTGTTGTTGTAGCACATGGATTCCAAGTGCCAAAGACCTTGGTATTATCGTAATAAGCCAAGGCATCTGCATCACTTAATTGTTTCGACCATGTTACTCTTTTACTAATATCTGCCAAACTTCCATCATAACGTTTGTTTTTGTATTCTGCATAAGTAATGATTGAAGTATTGGTTCCAGTATCCCAAGTTGACCAACCTTCTGGTTTTACAATTTTGTTGCCGTAAATACTGTTCAAGAAAACTACTTTATTTCCCTTTTTAGCTACATCTGCCGTTGAAGCATCGTTTTGCCAAGGTCTGCCCAACACGTAAGAAGTTACTCCTGTATTCGATGGCAAAATACAATTTCTGAAAATATAGCCATAAGTTTGGGTAGTGGGCGTATTGGCTGCGGTGATATAACTACCCGCCAATTTATCTCCTCGGTCTTTGGCATAAACCACACAAGAATCAAAAACAGTGATGGCACTTCCGAAGATAAAATCAACGACACCGTCGATATAACAATCTTTGAAGTATTGTCTTTTACCATCTCCATTACTCAATACAGTATCTTGTCCGCCTAGAAAAATACAGCTTTTAGCCACATTTCTATCGCCTTCTAAAGAAATGGCTAAAGCCTGTGGCGCATCGCCTGTGGTATTTTCAACCGTTAAATTTTGTAGATAGCAGTCTGCCGCTTTGATGGTTAACGTAGCAGAAGTACTTGTACCGAAAGTTCCACCCGCAGGGTTTACTTTGCCAGAATAGTCATTCCAAGAAATAATGGTTTTTGCGGCACTTTCTCCAATGAGATGAATAAAAGTTTTATTCGCAACGATTGATACTTTTTCAAGGTATTTCCCATTTTTGATAAAGATTCTATAAGCTTGGCTAGCATTTACAGGTGCGGCATCAATGGCTGCTTGAATCGTTTTAAAAGAACCAGTACCGTCTTTTGCCACTACGGCATCGTAACCCATCAAATCAATAATTACCGAACCGCCGGCAATTTCACCTGTTCCAGTATCTTTATTGATTCCATTCAGGAAGTTCTCTAAATTGGTATAACCATTTGGTGCTATCGTATTTCCATCACTAGCATTGTTAGGGTTTAAACCATTGGCAGTTTCCCAAAGGTCATCCATTCCGTCTTTATCAGTATCTTTATAAGGAGTATTCGAACCATATTTTGGAACTCCACCTACATTTTCTGGACTATCAATAATGCCTGAAGGATGCGTAACTCCCGCATCTTTTACGGTTGAATAACCAGCACCCTCATAAGTAGCCGTACCATTTTTTGTTTCACGAATAATTCTGGCATCAACAGCATCTCGTCGTGGAAGTATTGCACCAGCACTATCCAATACTGTTAAATATGCCTGTTCCGCAGTTTGAGTACGCAAAGGAGCAGTAGCAAAAGGAACACTTTGGCGTGCCGCTTTGATTAATTCGTCGGCTCTTGCATAACTATCTTTTTGTACACCTTTTGTCCAGTTATCTGCCGAAACATCTGGATAGCCGGCTACCACATTGCCATCAATATAAAACTTACCACCCCAAGTTGTATCTGTGCCATTATCTACCACAAAATTGGAGTAATTAAGCAAGCGATTTCTTTTATTGGAACTAGAACTTACGGTTAAATTTCCCGGTGTAGCTGGACCGGGTTTGTAATAATTATTCACCATGTTTATTCTGCTACCTTCGCCACCGTAAGATGAATTAATATTGCCCCAGTTGTATAATACGTTGTTGCGATAATCGACCAATTCTTCGGAAGCGTCATAAGGAATATAGCCCGGACGAGTACCCCCAAAACGTGGATTTCGAGAAGTATGATGTGCCAATAAATTATGGTGAAAAGTAGCGTTAGCACCCCCCCAAATACCACCGTAGCCGTGTTTGCCTTTATCGTGTTTTGAATTGAATAAACTTTCGCTCAGAATACACCATTGTAAAGTAAAATTACGAATACCATAAAATGAACCCGTTTCATCGATTGACCAGCTCATAGAGCAATGATCAACAATGATGTTCTCAAAAAGGTGATTCCAACTATTCATAGCGTCGTCATCTACAGCGTTGTCGTCACCAAAACGACAGCGGAGATAACGAACGATGACATCTGAGGCAGAAATATTTACGGTATAGCCAGTGATACAAATACCTTGACCTGGAGCCGTTTGCCCAGCAATAGTAATATTGTTTTGTTTAATTTGTAAACGACTTTTTAGCTTTATTTCTCCAGAAACTTTAAAGATGATAGTTCGATTGGGCTGACTGATGGCATCTCTTAAACTTCCTGCACCTGAATCATTGAGATTGGTTACTTCATAAACCGTTCCGCCTCGTCCACCTTTTGCGAAGCGTCCGCCACCTTCGGCAGTTGGAAATGCTAGTTGTTGAGCCTTGATTGTGAAAGAAAAAAGCAAAAGGAGTAACACAGGCAAAAAAAAGCTTTTTTTGCCTTTACTTAATCGTAAAGAAGTTTTCATCGGATTTTATCAGGAAATATATTTTCCGTTAAAAAGGTTAAAATGCTTAGTTCCCTTTTGAAAAATATTAAAGAGAACTAAGCAATTGATTGAAATAGAGGTATTTGGGTAAAATATTTTTTATTTTTTATCCCATTTCTGTACCCAAGCAGGGTAATCGGTACTTAAAAGTTTAGCTGGCCAAATGCCATAATAAGCATAACCAACACGTCTTTCGTTTTCAATTTCAGCTAACGTTGCTCTAGGTACGCTGTCTCTGCCTGTAAAGAAAGGTACATTCGTTTCAGTATTATAAAATCTTGCCCAAAGTGTTGAATTTGGGTCTGCTTTTACCAGACGGTCTTTACCTTTTGGCAATGAAGGGTCTTTTACTTCTTCAATTTTGATTCCTACTAATTTTACTGAATCAAGCCAATTAACTGCTGCTTTTATTGCTTGTTTAATTTCAGGAGAAGGATTATCAATAGCCATTAAAAAAGTGACAATACCCACCGTTTCAGCACCACTTAGCGAAGGCAATTCAAATTTACGGGCTTTAGCTGGGAGTAAAGTAACACGGTCGTGTTGTGCACACCAAGCTGTTAACTTGCCATTTTGTTTGTATTGAGTATTCAAGATACAAGTAATTCCTTTTTGAACGGCTGCTTTAGCCAAAGGTCTTAATGCAGGAGAAACAAGCTCAAAATCATTCTTAGCATCGGCAGTATTTTGCATTACTTTCATCACATCCATCATTGCATTATCATTATAAGTAATGTGCTTATGATAGCCAGAAGTATCAGGGAAGAATTGTCCCCAGCCACCTGCTTTATTTTGGGCTTCCAACAAATACTTGATACCTTTTTCGGCAGCTTGTAGATAGGCTGGATTTTGTGTTTTCTTGTAGGTAGTTACTAAAGTATTGATTTCGTTTGTGGTAGCTTTATCGTCGATAGTGGTATCATAAACCTTTTTTTCGGACAATAATTTTGCTCGTAAACTTTCTGAAATTGTTAATTTGTAATTGATAGCATCACCACCCGGTTGAGGCCAGCCTCCATTATCTCTTTGGTACAAAAGCATTCTTTCAGCAACAGAATCTTGTGGATAAGCATTAGCCTGAACACTTTGCGTGATTTGAGCACTTTTACAGGCAAGTATTTCAAAACTTACCAAACAAGTTAATAAGAGGAAGGTTTTTTTTGACATAATTTTTGAGTTCAATTACCTCATCCCAACTCAAATGGCGGTTATCGTTGGGAATGAGGTATATTTTAATCTTGTTTATTTTCAATAATAAGCTATTTTACTCTCCAACGAGGGTCACCAGTATCTTTACGACCAGGGAAGCTAGTATCTTTGAAATTGAAATTTAAGCCAGTATAAGGACTTACCCAAAGTTCTGATGCTTTTTTGGTATAAGTAAATGAAGGCAAACCTGAGATTTCAGTTCCTGCAACATAAGAGAAGTCTCCTGTTGTATAAGTATTCAAAACAGTAATGTTGGTAAGGTCTAAACCAGCAGATTTCCCACGAACAGCCAATACGGCAGTTACTGCTTGATCCCAAGCATGTCCCCAAATACAGTTCGAAATTTTAATACCATTCGTTACGTTACGTAAACCAGCCGCACCACGCCAGTTGAATAATGAACCACTGTTGGTGGCTACTTCACTTAAAGTACAGTCTTCAATCAATACTGAATTTGAGTTTTGACGAGAAGTCAAGAAGATATTGATTTTACTAAAAGTACTTTTTTGGAAGATGATATTGTCAACAGCTGCATTACCAGCACCATCAGTATCAGTCGTTAAAACGCCATAAGTACCAATTTGGTGAATAATAGAGTTTTTGATAATGAAATTAGTAGCAAAGAATTTTCCTCTAATACGTAATAATCCACGCATATTCGAAGCAATACAATTATCCAAAGAAAGTTCTTTCACCGTTGTTAAAGTAGCGATGTTTGGATTGAAAATATAACTTCCACCGATGTCTGCTCCGATAAATTCGATATTGCTGAATCGGATATAATCTAACGTAACACCTGTTGCGATATTTCCACCACCAGAAGTAGTAATAATCGTTTTTTGTTCGCCAAAGCCATAAGCACTTGTTATTGTAACAGACTTTGCAAAATTGTTAACAGGCATGGTGTAAGTAGCACCTTTTTTCAAAACGATAATTCCACCTTCTACTACATTCAACAAAGCAGTATTTAATGCAGTTGGGTCGTCGTTTTCTGATAAGTCAATTACATTCGGGCTACTTGTATCTACCGCACGGCTGATTGTTGTAAAATTATCCCAACCTTTAATCGTACCATCAGCAGCATAAATGGCTAATTGATAAGTAGTGAGTGGATTTAATTTGCTAACAATCGTACTGCCAGCTTTTTGGTCAGCTTCTGAAACATTGTATTGTGCCAAAGGAGTAGCCAATTTAAGATCGGTTTTGGCAAATACTTTTACTTTTGCTACAGTTACACCGCCTGTTGTCCATCTTATTCTAGCAGCGACATCAATTACATCGGCTGCTGTAGGAGTAGCCATAATACTTGGGAATTTTTCAGTTTTTACGCTTCCTAAATCCGACACTTTACTATCCAATTCTACTTTAGCAGCATGTGCGATGGCACGTACTTGATAAGTAGTATTCCAATAAAGTGATTCACCTTTCAGCAAGGTTTCATCAACAATAACATAATTGGTATCTACTTTAAAAGTATAATCAGTTGTTTTGAAAGTATCTCTACTAACTTCTACAGTATAGCCTGTTGCTGCTTTGATATTTCCCATGTTTACGATGATGGTATTATTTTTAGCAGAAAGTTCTTTATTTAAAACGGGTCTGAAAAGACGAGTTTCAGCCGTGATTTCCTCTTCAGGTTTGCAAGCAAAGAAAGCCACTAAGCTCATCATTACAATTGCGAAACCTTGTTTTATATGTGTTTTATTCATGAGTATTTCTTTGTTTAATTATGAATTAGTGAATTGTGAGTTAGTAAATCATTCATCGAAAATTCACTAACTCATCACTTATACATTCACCTAAAATTGGTATCCATCATTCACTAATTTACCTTGGCTATTTGTAATGGCTTCTGCTGGAATCGGGAAAATGTATCGAGCAACTCCCGGCACTGGTCCATTATAATATTTTTCCCAATCTTTGTTAATCCAATCTTGGTAAGTAGTTGCTGTAGGTTTTAAGCTGGCAAGAAACGACACTCTCGTCCAAGTAGCATCAGGTGTTCCCACGTATTTACGACTTGGATTTAATATTTTGAAATTGCCACTTGCATCTCTTTTCCAGTACATATAATCAGGTAACTCTGAATATTTCCCTGAACCAGCAAAAGCTGCATCTGCCATTTCTTTAGTCGTTGCTACAAGTTCTTGCGATTTTTTAGCATATAAATTCCAACGGATTAATTCATATTTACGAATCATTTCACCACCAAATTCCCAAGCTCTTTCATTGACGATTGCATCAAAAAATGTTTGTTTACTTCCCGAAATGCTTGTTAAGTAGTTAGTTACTTTTTCTGGCCAATATTTTGAATCGAAAGCACGTTGACGTACTCTTCTTAAAGCATCTTGTGCAGTAGCTGTTGGACCATTCAATTCGTTTTCAGCTTCAGCCAACATTAATAAAACATCAGAGTAACGTAACATTGGCCAGTTGATACCTGTTCCTTTGGCTGTAGAAGCACCAGGAGCTTTATCTAAAAACCAACGACTCCATTTGCCTTGTGCGATATTCATGGTACTATTTACAAAAACGGCTTGCCCGCTTGTGTTGATTTTGTATAAGGCACAAGTAACATCACGGCGAATATCCAATGTATCAAAAGAGAAATAATAAGTTGGAGGAATTGCCATGTAGTTATTTCCTGAACCGTAACTATGTGCCGCAGTTGTTCCACCGTCAACAGTAATTCCGATGTTCCAGCCTACGTCACCATTTCCATTGGCGAATGGTATTTCAAATAAAATATCGCTGTTAGTTGGTGTTACAAATTTTGATTCATTCAAAAATACTTGTCTGAAATCTGTTGGTAAAGCACGGTCTTTCAGCGTAATTAATTTCTCTGAATATTCTTTCGCAATTTTATAGTATTCTAAATAATCAGATTTACGTTCCATCGCTAAAGAAGGAGTAAGATAATATCCACCTCTTTGTAATGCTAAGCGAGCAATCATTCCGAGTGTATATTCACGGTTTACTTGTTCAATACCATAGCTAGTTTGGTCAGCCCAAGACATTTTTCCTTCAATATCAATCAAATCTTGAATTACTTGTGTCAAGATAACATTGCGGTCTTCTTTCGGTAAAAAGAAATCGTTTCCAGCTTTTGGTGCAAGGCGAACATTTGGAACATCTCCAAAATAAAACGTTAACATACTGTACCAATAAGCACGAATGGTATAAGCTTCGCCAAGCATTTGATACATTTTTTTAGAAATCGTAGCATCCGAAGATTTAAGAGCGGCACTGGCTTCAATGCCTTCAATGGCTACATTACAGTTTCTGATAGCTGTATAGGCGGCATTCCACGTAATACGTAAATCACTGTTGGTAGCAAGGGCGCTTAAATCCCAGATTTGATAACGGTCTGCTGAACTCGACCAGCCACTTTGATGCTCAATGTCGGTATTACCCGCCATGTTATTTGAAAGTCTTGAACGGAAGGCATCTTGCCCGAAAGATTCATAAATGGCATTTACTCCTTTACGAGCATCGTCCACGTTTGAATAAATATAATTCGTATCGAAAGTTGATAATGAATCTGGTTCTAAAAAGTCTTTGCAGGATGTCATAAATATTGACAAGGCTGCGAGCATCAGTAATTTCTTTTTCATAATTATTATTAATAACTGTTCGCTTAAACGTTCAGCTATATTTATGTTGATTATAGATTGCTTTCTTTACTTAAAAAGTAATGTTAACACCAAAAGTATAAGAACGGCTTCTAGGGAAAGATGAATAATCTACGCCAGGTGTTAAGCCAGAATAACTACTTCTGGTAGTACTTACTTCTGGGTCATAGCCAGAGTATTTCGTCCAGAGATAAAGGTTATTACCTGTTACATACACTCTAAATTGCGACATACCAAGTTTAGAAATCCAGCTTTTTGGTAAAGAGTAACCAATGTTTAAGTTGTTTAAACGGATGAAAGAACCATCTTCAACTGCCCAGTCGCTGATTAATGTTTGCGAATCGCTAAAACCAAGTGGCGACCAAATGTTTTTATTCGCATTTAGTTCTGCCAATTGCGTTAAGTCAGTTACGATTTCTCCCGGAGTACCAGTGTATTTTCCGTCAACGTCTAAATAAGTAAAGCGATTTTCAAGACTCATGGCATCTGTAAGGTTTCCATAAGTAACACGGCGGAATTGGTTGTACTGAATTTTACCAGTGTTATATACATCATTTCCATACGACCAGTTGAAGAATATCGAAGCGTCTAATCCTTTATAACGACCATTAAAGCCGAAACCACCTTGCGCTTTTGGAAGTGTATTTCCGATAACCTTACGGTCAAGACTGTTTACTACGCCATCGCCATTAATGTCTTTTAATTTGATAAAGCCCGGTCTGATAGCCGAATTTCCAGTAATTGAAGTAGAGTTAATCACTCCTTCTTTTAGGATATATCTTCTAGCGGTAGCATCGTAGCTTGCGAAATCATTGGTTGAGTAATAACCATCTGAAACGTAACCATAAATATCTCCCAAAGTACCACCAACTTTTACGTAGAAATCGTCTTGGTCACGTAAATCAGTACTTGCCCAGTTCGATTGGAAGAAACGTTCCGTCGTTCCATCAAGTGCTTCTACTTTCGCTCTGTTCATCCCGAAGTTGAAGTTGGCAGAGAATGAAACATCAGATTTATCAATGAAATAACCTGTCAATGATAATTCAACACCTTTGTTTGAAGTACTACCTACATTGTTCCATTGTCTAGTAAAACCAGAACTTGATGGAATGGCAGATTGAAGTAATAAATCTTTAGTAACGTTTTGGTATAAATCAATACTTCCGACTAAACGTTGTTTGAAGAAAGCGAAATCTAAACCAAGGTTTTTATTAATAGTTGTTTCCCAAACCAAATTAGGGTTATATAAAGTAGTTCCAGTTGGCGCATAATAAACGTTATCGACATTGCCAAAACCCGGTCCACGAAGTGTTGTCGCTTCAAACAAGAATTTTGTTGCAGTAGCATCAATACGGTCGTTACCAGTAGCACCATAACTTGCACGAAGTTTCAATTCATCCAAAGCAGTGATGTTTTTGAAGAGTTTCGTTTCAGAAATTTTCCAACCTAAAGCCAAAGCAGGGAATAAACCTACACGGTTTTCAGCACTGAATTTACTTGAAGCATCCGCTCTGAAAGTAATAGCAGCCAAGTAACGGTCTTTGAATTGATAATTGATACGACCAAAACCAGAAACACGATTCACATTAGTAACTTCAGCAGTAGATTGGCGGTCGGTACGTCCGAACGACATATTGGCAAAAAGTTCTTCTGGCGTAATGGATGCTCTAAAATCTTCAGTACGAATAAAACTTTGATTACCGCCCAAAGAATATACTTCATGTCCTAATAAGAAATCAAGTTTATGCAAACCCAAACCAGACATTTGATAACCCAATGTATTTAACCAACGGAAAGAATCTACTTCATTTACGGTTTTCTCGCCGATAGGTAAGCTACTTCCGTTATTGAAAGATTCTCCAGTTAATGGGCCATAATAACGTAAGTTTTTATCGAATGATTTAGAACCTGTAATGGTCGATTTTAAATTAAGGTCTTTAAGAATTGACCAACTTAAACCAGCATTAAAAACATAGTCTTGCGTAGTTCTTTTACGCCAGTCTTGCGATACTAATTTTTTAGGATTTACAAGTGCCAAAAGGAAAGAAGCAAAATCATCATCCGTTCCAGCACTGCTTAAATCAATGTCTAATTCATCAGCAATACCGTTTGTTGGTCTTGTTTGAACAGCATCTTTAATATTAAGTTGTGCAGAACCAGAAGTTCCAGCACCGTCAATGATAGTATTCGTAATACGAGCGGAAGCATCAAACTTCAATTTCTTTGTAATCGTTTGATTGATTTTGAAGTTGATAACATTACGATTATACCCCGAACCAGTAAGTAATCCTTGGTCAGTATTGTTCGTCAAACTTAAGCTCATTGTTGTGTTTTCGTTACCACCACTAATGCTTAAATTATGTGATTGAGTAGTACGTGGAGAACCGAAAAGTTCGTCTTGCCAGTTGGTTCCTTTTTTGTTTTGGTACAAATCGTAGTCGCCATATTTTCCAAAAAACTTCTCCATGTTGTTCACATCGGCATTCGTTTTTAGTTTAGCTCTTTCATAATTTACCAAAACGTATTCGTAAGGAGAAAGTACTTTATAGGCTCTGTCAGAAGGCAATGTTTTGAATTGCATAAAACCGTTGTAAGAAACAGTAGTACGACCCGGACGAGGTTTCTTCGTGGTAATTACCACAACGCCATTGGATGCCTGAGCGCCATAAATTGCTGTAGCCGCTGCATCTTTTAAAACGTTGATGCTTTCAATATCTGAAGGTGGTACATCTTTGATACTGTTTACAATAAAACCATCTACCACATACAAAGGCGAATTATCTTGTGTAAGTGAACCACCTCCACGTACACGAATCACCACATCTGCATCTGGAGAACCATCTGTCGTTACTACACTAACACCAGCCATTCTACCCGTCATCGCTTGTGCGGCACTGGTGATGGGAATATTTTTTAAATCTCTAGCCGACATACTTGCTACCGAACCAGTATTGTCGGTTTTCTTTACCAAACCATAACCATCACTTACTACGGCTACTTCTTCAAGCATGCTATTGTCTGGTGCTAGTGATACATTGATTTCTGTACGACCATCAACGCTTACTTCTTGTGTTTTCATTCCGATGAAAGAAAAAACTAAAGTGGCACCTTTGGCTACCGAAATACTATATTTTCCGCTAACGTCTGTCGTTGTTCCAGCGGTAGTCCCTTTTACTTTTACTGTTACGCCAGGAAGTGTTTCACCTGTTTCTGAATCCACCACTTTACCTTTAACAGTAGCGTCGGCGGCGATACTGGGCATGGACGTTTCAATTGTTGATGAGGGAAGTACTATTTTTTCCTCAACTGCAGACATGGGCGTTAATATGATGGCATTATGCACAACTTTATAGCCGATATTAAGCGGAGGTAAGAAACGGCTCAATACATTTTTCAGGCTTTCGTTGGTAGCCGTCAAAGTAAGATTCGTTGCTTGCGAAATAATGTTTTTGGAACTAAAAACAAAAGGTACTCCCGATTCCTTCTCCAGTTCTTTGAGTACACCTTTAATCGTGCTGTTTTTTATAGAAACAGTCACGGTTTTGGCTAAAACTTCCTGTGCTTTGGCTTCTTTGGCATACGATGTCACCATGAAAGCTACAGTAATGGCCAACTGAATGACAGTCATCCTCATGATTTTGAAAAATGTTGTCTTAATAAATTGTTTTTCCATAAATTTGCTTTGTACGATTTTGTGTTTGAAATCTACATTACTCTTAAATCACCTAGGAAATGATTGGGGTAATTTTTGGGCTTGGGTGCTGGTAACACTTCAAGCCCTCTTTTTTTATTGAAATTGTATTGGTTGAAAATAAAATACTTAGTTAAATCTCTGCTAAACAGGATGTTTAAATATGAGTTAAAATGCTATATGTCGCTATTTTAATTTAAAAATCTGTCACTCATAATTCACAATTCATAACTCACAATTCCTACAAACAGCCTTCGCCAATGATGGTAATTTCATTACCTTCTATTTGATAAGTAGCATTGATAGAACTACAAATAATATCCATAATCACAGGTAAACGCTGGTTGGTGAAATTGGCGAAAAGTGTGCATTTACGAATATTCATATTGGGTGTACGGATGGTCATGCCATATTCTACTTCCAGTCGGGTTAATACTTTATCAAGTGCTACTTCATCAAAACTGATGCTGATTGGCTCCCAAAGCTGGCGATGTTTACTTTTTTCAAGGGTTAAATCATGCGTTTCTAAAGTATTCTCTTCTTTCTGAATTACTACTTGTTGTTGTGGCGTAATGATTACCTGATTGAAACGCTCGCTATTTTCAGGGTCTTGGTATTTTACTTTTACTTTTCCCGTCACCACCGAAACTTCATATTTTGCATCTTTTGAAGATGCCACCACATTGAAACTTGTCCCCAAAACCACTACATTCAAACCTTTATTTTTTACATAAAAAGGTTGTTCTTTATTGGGTTTTACATCGAAAAAAGCTTCTCCTTCTAAATACACATCTCTGGTTGCCGCATTTTTTACAATCTTGTACAAAATGGTGGTTGAAGGATTCAGCCAAACTTTACTACCATCTGGCAAGGCTAATTCATGTATTGCTTTACTTGTGTTGGTAAACGATTGCCACAACGAACGCTCCTTTTGTGAGATTTCCTTGAACCCCATCGTTTCTTGGAGATTACTTTCTTTTTGTGGCTGCCAAAACCAGCCTAACAATACCAGGAAACTGGCTGCAATACCTGTAATTGCCCAACGAATTACTTTGCGGTTAAACAAAGGAATTACTGATGTTTCTAATGCTTCGCTGTTGAGGCTTGGTTGTAATGTTTCCCAAATTTTTTCTTCGGGTTCTGTATGCTCTTCAGCTCCATCTTGATTGTCGTCGAAGGCATTGTACCAATCCAACAGTTTTTTGATTTCATCAGGAGTATATTTTTGCTTGAGCGAATTGATGATTTCATCATCATCCTTGAATTCACCTTGAATCATGTTAGTTGCTATTTTTTATCAATAAAATACTATTTACTCCTTAACTTATTAGTCGGCTAAGGAAAACAGTTCCACTACTTGAATATGATTATTTTTGAAATTAATTTTCAAAAAGGAAGAAAAAGAGAGGAAAAAGGGCATTTGGGCTGATAAATTCAGCCATACGAGACTTCAATAAGCGTAAAGCTTTGGCGATATGATTTTCAACAGTATTTTCAGAAATGCCTAATTGAATAGCAATTTCTTTTTGAGAAAGCCCCGCTCTACTCAACAAAAATACTTCTCGGCATTTTTCGGGTAATACGATAAGGTTTTCTTGATACAGACGCATGGCATCGGCATAAAGGATGTTTTCTTCGGTAATGTTGGAGCTTTGATTGATGTGTAATTGATAATCCAGAAAATTTTGTTTTACCGTATGGTGATCAAGTGCATCCAAAACTCTGTACTTTACACTACGCAGGAGGTAATTTTGTAAAGAATCAATTTGTATTTTTTGACGGTTCAGCCACAAGTTCAAAAACAAATCATGGATAATATCCTCTGTTTGTTGATTATCGTAAAGTCTGCGTTTAGCTAATGCGTAAAGTTTTTGGAAGTATCTTCTGTAAATTTCCTCAAAAGCAGTCTCGTTGTCTTCTAGCAAAAGACCCAGTAATTCCGTATCGCTTGAAGCTTTGAGTGGTCTGTACATGAGAAAAGTAATAATTAATATTAAAAAAATTATTTTCAAAAGTAGGCGTAAGCAATTACAATATCCAATGTTTTAGCTTAATTTTTTACGCAATCGTTCCCGACAACGTTTTCACAAAGCTATTTTGAGCGTTTTTCAGGATGGATTAACAGGAAGTACCAAGATTATCCAGTTTTTCAAAGCATAGGCAAGGTTCAAAATGAATTTTTAAAAACATAATTTACCTTTAACAAAGCCTTAATAGTGCTTGCTCATCTTTGTAATTAAAACCTTTATTGACTAGTGTGAGCCTTGATTATTTGTAGGAATTTTGAAAACTAAATGATGAAGTAATAGGGATGACCAAATCAAAAAAACGTTTATACGATGGAATTCAAAAAGTACAGTATGAACAAATGATAATTTCTAAAAGAAAAATGAATATAAAATTGTAAATTCTACATTTATTCAACATATTTAGCATCCAAATAATATGAAGAGCGGTGGAAATATTAAACATTGCCTCTTTTATCGTCTCTTTTAAGAATATAACTCATAAAAATTAACCGCCAACCACAATATTCAATGTTTGATAGTCGCTCTGTCAATTTAGAAATTTTAAAACAACGTGCCTATAATTTAAGATGGGCAACAGTACCCCAAGGAGTAATTCCATTGACGGCCGCCGACCCTGATTTTCCGAGTGCTCCTGAAATTGCAGAGTCAATCACACGTTTTGTGAAAGACCGCTACTTGTGTTATGGTCCTCCTGATGGTCTGCCTGATTTTAAAGAAAGTGTTGCTACCTTTTTTCAAAACAAAAGAAATATCCCTGCTAAGCCAGCTTACATTTTTCCTGTAGATAGTGCCGCTTTTGGAATTTATGTTGTTTGTCAGGCTTTTTTATCACCTAATGATGAAGCAATCATTTTTGACCCAGTCGATTTTCTATTCAGATATTCTGTAGAATCGGTGGGAGGAAAGGCAGTTTCTTTTGCGATTCCAGCAGGAACAGAAAAGGTAGATTTTGAAGCATTAGAAAAACTAATTACGCCTAAAACTCGATTGATTTGCTTGTGTAATCCGCTTAACCCAACAGGAAAAGTATTTACCAAAGTAGAATTACTTCAACTAGGTAACATCGCTTGCAAACATAATTTGACGATTTTGTCGGATGAAATCTGGAGTGATATTATTTATGCACCCCATACTTACACCAGTATTGCTTCATTAGATGAAGCCATTCGTGAACGGACCGTTACTGTAACAGGTTATAGTAAATCGTATGGTTTGGCAGGTTTACGCATTGGTTCAGTGATGGCATCCAATCAAGAAACTTTTGATAAATTAATAAAAGTATCATTACATCAATCTACTGTACACGGAGCAAACGTATTAGGACAGATAGCCGCCACTACCGCCCTCAACGAATGTGACTATTGGCTAAAAGCTTTTGTTGAACATTTAAACGAAATGCAAAAACTTTGTGTTACTGAACTCAACAGCATGAAAGGTGTAAGCTGTATTGCTCCTGAAGGTTGCTACGTGGCTTTTGCCAATATTGTAGGAACAGGAAAATCCAGCAAAGAAGTACATGAATTATTGTTGAATGAAGCCAAAGTAGCCGTAGTACCCGGACTAAAAGAATGGTTCGGAGCAGGAGCAGATGGTTACATTCGACTGAGTTTTGCTACTTCAAATGAAATCCTTACACAAGCACTTTCACAAATTAAAACAGTAATCAACGCATTATGAAAGTAGTAATTATTGGCGGAGGCGTCGCAGGCCTAACACTGGGACTATTACTCAAGAAAAATAATATTGAAGTTGTTGTCAACGAGAAATTCAAAGAAATGACTACCCGTGGGCATGCGTTTTTAATGCACATCGACGGTTGGTCTATCTTAAATGAATTAAATGCTAATACAGAAATTCGTCTTCCTGGTGAAGAAATCGGTGCTTTTAGCTTGAATAGACAAGATGGAAAACAAGTAAAAAGGCAAAAGCTAAATCTTTGGCGTTGTATCAAACGAAAAGATTTAGTACAGTTTTTATATGATTTGTTCCCGAAAGAGCAACTTAAAACAGGTAGAACATTCTCAAATTTTATCTATGAAAATGGGAAAGCCATTGCCGCACAATTTACCAATGGTGAAGTAGAATATGGAGATGTATTTGTTGGTGCTGATGGTGGGAATTCTGCCGTGCGTGAAGCTATTTTGGGTGCTGTTACTTATACGCCTATCGAAGTAAAAGAAGTAGTTGGGATTTGTACGAATGAAAAATTAGGTGCTTCGCATCAAAATATATTTACAAAATATCAAAGCTGTACTCGTGGACTAAGTTTCGGAATGATTCCTGTTTCTGAAAAAGACTTCGTTTGGTTTATGCAGTACAGTGTTGCTGAGGCCGATTGCGACCAAGGCTGTTCTCCTGAAGAATTAAAAGCTTTTTGTAATTATCAATTGGCGGATTTCCCACCAGTGGTTACTGAATTGTTACAAACCAATGATTTCAGTACAAGCTATATCTGGAATACTCGTGACTTCGGATTATTACCTAAATTTCATGCAGATAATGTGGTTCTAATTGGTGATGCCGCCCATTTGGCTTTACCTTTTACCAGTGCTGGAACGACTAATGCAATTTTAGATGCTAAAAAATTGACGGAAAAATTATTGTCTTTAGATGATGTTGAAGAAGCTTTTGAGGCATATTACGACGAACGCCAAGAGGATATTAAAAAGCATATTTATTTAGGAAGAGAACTAAAAGAATTGTTTTTGAATCCACTGAGCGTGGATGGCGATAAAATGGTTGTGCCTTTGATTTCAAAAAGAGAAGACAAAGATGCACATACCGAAAAGCTTATTGATATTCAGTATTTTACTGACCCAATTTGCTCTACTTGTTGGGTTGTACAGCCTTTATTGAGAAAGCTGAAATTAGAATATGGTGCTTATATCAAGATTGACTACAGAATGGGAGGTTTATTGCCTTCTTGGGATGAGTACGAGCGTGGCCCTATCACCAAACCCTCTGACGTAGCACCACATTGGGAAGAAGTTTGTATGATTCACGGAATTCCGTTGGATGGTGATATTTGGATTGAAGACCCATTGCCTTCTTCATATCCGCCTTCAATTGCTTTCAAGGCAGCACAAATGCAAGATGCAGATTTGGCTTTGTTGTTTTTGAGAAGAATTAAAGAGATGCTCTTCCTTGAAAAAATCAATATCGTTGATATGGCATACCTTGAAAAAGCGGCTTTTGATGTTGGATTAGACTCTGCTCGTTTTGTGCATGATTATGAAAATAAAGCACAGGAAGCCTTCAGAGAAGATTTGATTTTGGCTCAGAATATGCAAGTAGGCGTATTGCCAACGCTGATTTTTACTAACCTTGAGAACGAACAAATTATCAGTAAGGATTATCAAGAATATGAGTATTTAGAAGAAATTATTCATAAACTGGTGCCAAAAGCCACAAAAAGGACTTTCAATACGGATCCAATTTTCTTATTTACCAATTTCTCGACGATGACCAGCAAAGAATTTTCTTTCTTGAGTAGTAGAGATATGGAAGAAACCAATGATATTTTGGCAGATTTATTCGATAAAGGTTTTATCGATAAGTACGAAAGTAAAAACGGAATTATCTGGAAAAGTAAATTGGCAAATTATTAATATGAGTCATCCGAATCATAAAAAAGCGGTAGAAATTAGTTTTTCGACCGCTTTTTTATGATTGATGGCTAATGAATTCCTACTGTTTGAGCGAAGCGAGTTTAGGAATTCTTGATTTTCTTTTGTTACTTTTCTTTTATCAAGAAAAGAAAAGTAAGGACAAGGCGATAATAAATATAAAACTCCTCAAAACCTTTATTTAATGAGAAAATTCGGGATGACTTTATGTTTATTATACTCCAATTATTACACTCCAAACTGAGTAAGATGATGGTCAAGATGTTTCGCAAACATATTACTCCATTCAGTTTTGCTTAATACGCCAAAAGAATGAGATGCCTTTCCATCAAAATAAGCTTCACCTAATGATAAGGTTTTGTTGATATAATTAACTAAACGTGTCTTTTCTACTTCAAAATCTCTTTCATCAACAATGAGAAACATCGGTGCAGTTTGACTATTTTTTTGATAAGGTTTGTCGCCAACAACCGTATCTTTTACAAAAATCTTTAGCATAAACTTCATCAAGAAATTCGGTTTTGGATGTTTCTCTTCATAAACAAGTTCATAAGAAACATTGCAATGCGCTAACATTTGGGCAACGTTCATCTTTCCCCAAAGTGGTTGTGAACTTGGACTTAGTTGCTCGATGCGTTCTAAAATCTCGGCAGTCTCTTTCTGGTCAAATACATTTTTCATGATAATCATTAATTTAGTTCGGGTTGTTTTTATAAAGATAAGAAAAAGAACCAGTTATGTAGATTGTCCTAAAATTAACATTACCTCAAATGTATTCAATTACAGACTAGGAATTTTTTCAATTACCATCGTTATATCTTGTTTGTCGTAATAAATACAAGACATTTCTTGCATATTAACTTTCCATTTTTCAACACCCGCTTCGGCTGATTGCTTACAGAAAGTGAAGTAATCGGTTTCGCCAGCTTGGTGAATTTTTAAAGCGTATTTCAGCTTTTCCACATTGCCTTCTTCTGATATTCCTAGTAAACCATACTTCGCTTCCGATTCAATTTGAAAATTATCTTTTCCAACATACTTTGTATGACCGTCGCAAACGTAATGTTCATAGCTCGTTAAGCCTAAAACAATAAGGTTTTGGATATACTGTGGAAAATCTGCTCCGCTTTTTACTTTTGAGTGAATCTCTTTAATTTGATTAATTGTAAACATGTCTTTTTGTGTTTAAATGTGATACAAATTTGGGAGATTTACTTGGCTTGAAATTGTAAAAAATCGTTTACTTGTCGTTCTTCTTAATAAATTTTTCGGGTGTTTCGCCTGTGAAATGCTTGAAGTCTTTGATAAAATGGGCTTGGTCGAAATAGTTATTTTCAAAACAAATTTCAGTCAGTGATTTTACTTGATTCAGGCTATCAAGTACGGCATGAAACCTAACGATTGACGCAAATTTTTTAGGAGAAGTACCAACTACTTGTCGGAATCGTTTCTCAAATGGACTTTGGCTGATGCAAAGCAAATTTGCCAACTCTTTGATTTTAACATTTCCTTTATGATGATAAATGTATTGAATAGCTTTGATGACGAGCTGGTCATCTTTCTTTTCGATGATATGAGCAAGTAAAAACTGTTCTACAATATAAATTCTGTGTTCGTCGCTTTGGGAAAAGCTAAGGGCTTCTTCCACTTTTTCTAAATCATATTGATTCATAAAATGTTCTAGCGAAACACTTTCCGCAAATAATTCATTGATAGGTGTTTTGAGGAAATAAGACGCTCCGATTTCATTAAAAAATACCAATACAGAACCAATATTAGGATTACTCTTAAAAACTCTGAACCCATCTTGTAAACCCGTGATGCCCGTACTTGCTAATTTGTTTTCTCCTTCTTGAGAAAGATACGCCAAACTACCTTTATACTGAAAGCCCATTACAAGCCCAGTAGAAGGAAAAACCTTATAAGTTTGTTCTTCGGAAACTTCCGAAATGACCAAATGTTTGATATAAGGTTTTAGCAAAGCAGATGGAAGAATCTTTTCAAATTTCATTTATCAAATTGATATTAAACAGGCGAAAGCAATTTTTCGAAATTCCGCTGTTTGAGCGCAGCGAGTTTCGGAATTTCTTGATTTTCTTTTGTTACTTTTCTTGTATCAAGACAAGAAAAGTAAGCTATGGCTAATAGTATTTTACTATTATGACCAAACTAAATTAACAACTTTATAAACATAATCTAAGACTGTTAAGCCTTTATCTTTTCCTAAACCATTAGATTTTACAAGTCTTAATCTTTATAAGCTAAAAACTAAGACTAAAACCTACAATACATGAAGAGAAATTCCACTATGATGCTTAATTTACGAATTGAAATTTACTTGAATATATAATTTCCTTTGCTTCAGAAATGCTAAAAGATATAAAAATGATGCGTTTAAGTGTACTTTGTGCCTTATTGTTGATAAGTCTGCAAGGCTTTTCACAAAAAGACACAACCATTACCATTAAAATTTTAGGTGGCTTACAATTTGATTTGCCTCGTTTGGCGGTTCAACCCAATACTCGTCTGACGATTATTCTGGATAATCACGACGATATGGCGCATAACATGGTGGTCACTAAACCCAATTTCCGACTAAAAGTAGTAGAAGAAGCCATGAAATTGGGCGATAAAGGTGCTAGTATGGACTATGTTCCCAACTCTCCTTTGATTATTGCCAATACCAAAATCATTGAACCGGGCAGAATTGATACCATTACTTTTACTTTAGAAAAAGAAGGAATTTACCCTTATGTCTGTACTTATCCCGGACATGGTTTTGTTATGTACGGAGCAATTTATGCCACTAACAAAGCTTTGCCTCCTTTAGAAAAAGACATTAACGTACCAGAAACACAACGACAAAAAACAGCAGTTGTTGTTAGTCACGAAGGACATCATGCAGCGCCTTCACCGCATCCATTTCCATTAAAATACCCATTATTGTATCGCACTTTTATGCCTGACTGTGGACCAGCAGCCATTGTCGTAGCTTTTAACGAAACAGAATCTTATTGTTTTGATGCAGGCAAATGTTATTTAAGATATGCTTGGTCGGGTGGATTTGTGGATAACTCAGAACAATGGAAAGGAAACGGAAGTAAATTAACCAAAATAGTTGGAGAAGTTTATTGGCGAGATAAAACCGATTTTCCATTCAGAATAACTAATGTGAAAACCATTCCTACAGTTGATTTTAAAGGTTACCAACTCAACAAAAGATTGCCGACTTTCAAATATTTATTGGATAAAGTAGAAGTAACCGAAACCATTCGTTTGAGTGCTGATGGAAAAGCTTTGATTAGAGATTTTACCTTTAAGAACAATAAACAAAAGCTTTATTTTTTAGTCAATACCGACGATGGCATCGTGTACCAAAGCAAATTAGGTAAATTCAATAAAGGCGTACTCAGCATTCCAGCTAATGTTCAACGTCTTAGTATTTCCATGAAAAGATGAAAAATCACAATATGCTTCACAACAAAAGAACTTTTACCATACAGTTTAGCTGTTTGTTTGCTTTACTACTTTTTACTTCAAGCCTGAAAGCACAAAATATTACGCCAAAAGATTCTGCGGCAAATTATTATGAAGTAGAAAACATTACTTTACCCGACGGTTTAGTTGCCGAAACGGGTGCAATTGGCTTTATGCCAGATGGGCGTTTTGTAGCCTGTTTTCATCGTGGCGAAGTAATGATGTATAACCAAAAAACCAAACAATGGAAAATGTTTGCCGAAGGTTTGCACGAACCTTTGGGCATGATGGTGATTAATAATCATGAAATTTTAATCATGCAACGTCCTGAACTTACTCGTGTAAAAGATACTGATGGCGATGGCGTAGCCGATGTTTATCAAACAGTAACAGACGATTTCGGAATGTCGGGCAATTACCATGAATTTGCTTTCGGCCCTATTGCCGATAAACAAGGAAACCTTTTTATCGCTTTGAATTTAGCTTCAAACGGTGCAGGAATCAGGAATGAAATTCGTGGAAAATATGATTCACTTTCTCGTCCGGGACGAATGTACTCTTGCGTGCCTTATCGTGGTTGGATTATGAAATTAGGCAAAGATGGTATTTTAAAACCTTTTGCTGTTGGTTTTCGCTCGCCAAATGGTTTGGGTTTTGATGCACAAGGAAGATTATTCGTTTCCGATAATCAGGGCGACTGGTTAGGTACAAGTAAATTATTTCATGTAGAAGAAGGTAAGTTTTACGGACATCCTGCTGGTTTAATTTGGAAAGAAGATTTTCCAAGAGTCGTACCGATTAATTTACCTGTTGCCCGCTTAGACAGTATGCGAACTAAAGAATCCATTCAATTTCCGCACGGATATTTTGCCAATTCGCCAACTCAGCCCATTTTGGAAAATACAGGAGGGAAATTTGGAATGTTTGGCGGACAAATGTTGATTGGCGACATGGATCATAAATACGTAATTCGACTATTGATGGAGGAAGTAAGCGGAGCAATGCAAGGGGCTTGTATTCCTTTGAATTTTGGTTCAAAAATGCGAATTGGAAATAATCGTTTGGCTTTTGCTCCCGACGGAAGTTTGTGGGTTGGACAAAACGACCACGGTTGGGTTGGAGCAAGAGGTATTCAACGCATTACTTGGAAAGGCAAAAAGCATTTAGATATTATGGCGATGAAACTTACCAAAACAGGTTTTGACTTAACTTTCTCTATGCCACTCGACCCAGCTAAAGCACAAGATTTACTCAATTATAAATTCCGTCGTTTTTATTATGAATATCATCAAGCCTATGGTTCAAAGCAATTTGATGTAAAAGATGTTCCAGTACAATCCATCAAACTTTCTGCCGATGGCAAAACAGTTTCATTGACCTTAGCAGAATTAAAAGCAGGTTATGTGTATGAACTAAAAACAGGCGATATAGAAAGTACAGATGGTAAATACCTTTTCAATAATTTGATTTGCTATACTTTGAATCAGTTGAGGTAGGTTATTGGGGAGGAGATGGTAAAGGTTATTCATTTAACATAGTTCTTATTTCATTTTGTAAAATAGGTAAATGCTTAATCACAATTCCCCAAATTACATCATCAGAAACAGAGTCATAGCCGTGAATAATTCTATTTCGAGTATCAACTATTTTTCTGGCATTTGTGATGAGTATTGTCTCATCACGTTTTAAAATTCGATTGAGAGCTTCACCAATAATTTCGATATTTCTTTCAACAGCTCTTTTTGTTCTCAAATCATTTTGATATACAGAAAATATTTTTGGAACATCATCAAAGAAGCTTTCAATTTCCATAATGGCATTTAAAATATCATAAAGCCATACTTTAATGTCATTGTCCATAAACAAGTTGTCTTTGTTGATTTACAGATTGTTTGAAATATGGATTTTTGATAGCTTTTTCTTCCAGTAGGTCGATGGGTCTTTTAAGCATTTCTTGTAAAGAAAATTTGAAGTCAAAATAGTTATCGGCATAATCTTCCACTGCAATATTTGAGAAGTCCACAATTAAATCAATATCACTTTCATTATTAAAGCTATCAGTCAGAACCGAACCAAAAGCATACAGGCTTTTAACTTTGTGATTTTCACAAAGTTTAATTATCTCTGATATGTATGATTCAAGGTTTTTCATTTGTCAGAATATTATCACTCAAATGTAAATGATTTTCTTGATTCTTGTTGTATTTACTGGTACAAGTGAAGATTTGATTTGTGTTTGCATACTTTAATGAAAGTAAAAGAAGCCAAAAGGCAAGCGTAATAAATCCGAAGGATTTAAAGGTTTATAGAAAATCCCCAAAAACGACAGCCATTGTTCGACCCCGAAGGGGTCATACTTCTCATCGTCTTATTTTTCCTATCAACATTTAATCCATTCTGGATTAGTGTATGCCTTTGTTGGTGTTTTCACGGGGTCGCCAAGACCAACAAAACGTGTGACAGCAAAGGAGGTTGTCAGTGGAGACACTGACAACGGCAAGCAGCTAATACATTTTTGTTAACTTACAATGGCTTTCTACTGGTTTCCCTACTCCCCAAAAGTAAAAAAAGAGCATCTCGCTCACAAATAACTCAATAGTTCAGAGGCAACCATTTACAATAAGTAAAGGTTAGTGTCAGAATGAGTATAGTGCTTCATTATTTTCTGTTGAATGATGAACTAAAAACCTTCATGCGCCACTATTTTTTGTTGAACGTTGATGTAAAAATGATGAAGCATCACCATTTTCTGTTGAAGGTTGATGTAAAAATGATGAAGCATCACCATTTTCTGTTGAAGGTTGATGTAAAAATGATGAAGCATCACCATTTTCTATTGAACGTTGATGTAAAAATGATGAAGCATCACCATTTTTTGTTAAACGTTGATATAAAAATGATGATACGCCACCATTTTTTGTTGAACGTTGATGTAAAAATGATGATGCACTACCATTTTTTGTTGAACGATGATGTAAAAACGATGATGCACCACCATTTTCTGTTGAATGATGATGTATAAATGATGAAGCATCACCATTTTTTGTTAATCATGAATTACTAAAAGGTAAGCTTCAATAGCAGGAGCTTATTTTCTTGATTAGGGAAAGAATACCATCCTTCTAAACTAAGCCCAATTTTTTCTAAAAGCATTTTTGAACTTGCATTTTCAGGCATCGTAATGCCATAGACGATGGGCAATTTTAGTGTATCTTTTGCGTAAGTAATCGTGGCACTAGCAATTTCAAAAGCATAGCCCTTTCCTACATATTCAGGTAAAAAAGCGAAGCCAATATCAGGGAAATCAAGATTGTCTCTCTTAATCAATCCACACATACCAATCGGAGTCAAATCGTCTTTGGTCGCTACCAAACTTAAACCGTAGCCATTTTCAGCATAACTTTTCATGGGGCCGTTTAATAAGTAGGCTTTTGCATCTTCTTCGGTATGCACGTTTTTGTCGCCAATAAAGGCTAACCAACCTTCGCTGTTTAATAATTGAATGATAAATTGAGTATCGTCAAGATTGTATTCACGCAAGATGAGTCTTTCGGTTGTTAGTATTTTATTCATGTTGATGAGTCGTAAGGATTTCTGTTTTTTTATCAACGGAGGAATGGAATCAAATAAGCTAACATATTAGGTTATTCTGAGCAAACCCTATTAATTAGCAAATGTATAAAATTATTCAAATGGATAATTTCTTGAGGATAATAATCCCAATTTTACAAAACAAGATTAATCTTACAATATGCTCAATATTCCAATCATCAGTTTTGTTATACTTTTAGGTTTATTACAAGCCATTGTATTGAGTGGTATTTTGTTCTTTTCAAAGCGGAATAATCCTATCAAACAATACTTTTTAGCTTGGCTTATCCTCATTTTTGCCTACAATAGTTTTGAGATTTTGATGTTCACACTAGGGAAATCGAGTAGCTTTTTCTTTATTGATAACTACATTCCCTTTGTGCATATTTATTGTTTAGGTACACTGCTGTTTCTTTATATTGCAGCCAATACAATTGGTGTTGAAGCACTCAGTCGCCCTAAATGGTTCTACTTTTCTCCTGCATTACTTTGTTTGGTGGTTAACTTAAGCTTTGTTTTATTAATTCATTTTACTGCTTCAGATGAACCTAAACGTTCACAGTTATTCACAATTTATAGAAGTGTCATTGATGTAGAACGCCATTTAATGATAGTTGTTTTTGCTTGGTTTTTATTCCAATCATACAAAACTCTACAGCTTTGGTATGGTGATATTTCGTTGATGGATGACGTGAAGGAAGAGAAAGCAATTATCTACAGATGGCTAACTTTATTGCTTTATGTTTTTTTAGGAACGCTAATTGTTTGGGCTTTTACTATTTATGGAAGTGTTTTGTTGCATCAAGAAAGCAATACGTTATTTTATCTGCCTCTTGAATGTTGGTTGTCGTTTGTGATGTACTGGATAGCTTTTATGGGCTTTCATAGAATCAGCATTATAAGAATTGACAAACAAAAAAATAACCAATCCATCCTTGATTTATTGGGAGAAAAACAAGTAAATGAAGCCATCGAACAATTGAAAAAAGTAATGGAAGAAGAACAATATTACTTGAATCCTGAGTTAAACCTTGCCAAAGTATCAGAACTCACAGGATTAAATCCTAAAATTATTTCTGCCATTTGTAATCAAATACTCCATAAAGGCTTTGGCGAATTTATCAATGAATATAGAATAGAAGAAGCCAAGCAGAGATTATCAAACCCACTGAATAATCATTTAACCATTCTGAGTATCGCTTACGATGCTGGTTTTAATTCATTGCCTACTTTTCAACGTTCATTCAAACAAGTAACTGGAATGACGCCAACTGCCTTTCAAAAAAAATCTCAGGAATGATAGTCAAATCGTGATTTGAGTAGAATTAGGTGTTCAAAAGCCTGTTTTTTGCCCTAAATTCTAATTTTTAATACTCATTTCACTTATGCAACTCAAATCATTTTTTCAGAAGTTTGCTGCCTGTTTTATCTTAGGCATTACTTTATCGGCTGACGTTTTACTGGTTGGCAGAGACAAACGTCCTATTTGGATTAGTCCCGCAATGGTATTTGGTTTAGCAGGACTATGTTTTTTTGCTTCAATCATTTACGCCATTGTTTGGTATTTTAAGACCAAAAGTAAAGAGGAAGATTTACCTCAAAAGTCGCAATTTATATTAGATTTCATTCGCTATGCTTTAGCTTTTAATGTAGCGAGTTTTGGATGGAAAAAAATCTTTGGGCAACAATTTGTAGTTCCTCAGCATATTGCAGATATACCGATGAGCCAACAGTCGGGTGAGTGGCTTACTTGGTTTTATTTTGGACATTCCTATCCTTTTGCTTGTATTGTAGCAAGTATGCAAATTGTTGGTTCTCTGCTGTTCCTATTTCGTAAAACACAGATATTGGGTTTATTTGTGCTGTTGCCCGTTATGCTCAATATTTTATTAATCAATGTTTTTTATGAGATGAATGGCGGAGCATTGATGCAGTCTGTTGTGCTGGTGATGGCTGTTTTATACTTTTTGCTATTGGAATGGAATAAGTTACTGCTTTTCTTTTTTCAGAAAAATGAGGATGACGCAAGCCTAAGTGTGAGTAATAATCCTATCAAAAATATAGTAAGATTTTCGGTTATTGTTCTTGCCTTACTCTTTGTTTATCGCCTTGAAAATGACCCAAAACAAAATGAGATTTTGATAGGTTCTTATGATGTAAAATCGCTTAAAGTCAATAACAAAGCAATTAATGTCGATTCATGTATCAAGGATTCTACTCTTACTAAAATCTATTTTGATATTGGAGATGTTTGTGTATTAGAATTTAATCGAAGTAATCGCCGTAAAATAGGGCATTACGATTTTGATATTGCTCAAAAGCAAATCAAAGTAATGTTTGAACAAAGTCCTGAAAAAATAGAAGTACTGACTGCAAAACTGATTCAATTAGAAGACCCTCAACAAATGCTGATGTTGGCTAAGATGGGAAGTGACTCACTTCAAATAACATTGCAAAAACTGAAATAAGTGTAATCGTATCCTGAATAAAAGAAATAGTGTTTAAGAGAGAAATCTTTAGACACTATTTCCTTTTTTAAAGCCATAAGGACAATGCTTACAGCCATTTTTACAACAATAGCCTCTTTTTAAATGATAGGCTTCTGTAAAAACCATAAAGCCATTTTCATTTAAGTAAAAGTCTTCTGCTGTTAATCCTTGTCGATTATTATCGTTTTGTTCGTTTGTTTTCTTCATACTACTAAATCAACCCTCAATTTTGTAAAATGTTCAATACTTTGTAAATTTGAACTATGCGTATTCAAAAAAAGAATAGCGTCTCTTCAAACATGAATGATTTTTATCCTAAATACCAACGTTCAGCGATAGGCTTCAACAAGCATATCAGTAACCGTGTGTTTACGACAAGCTCATTGTATGGTCACTTCTGTAAAATTCATCGTATTCTTTCTGTATTTGTACTAATTCTGTACGTGATTGGTTTGTCTGGATTGAATGATTGAAAAATCGTTATCAGTTTTTAAAGGGTAATTTGTAGTGGCAACTCTTGCAGTTGCCGTTTCATGCGAGGCAACCGCAAGGGTTGCCACTACAGCAAATTATTGGTTAAACTAGGCTAGTAATACTAATTCTGAATAGAGATTTTAAAATCACTCATTCACAATTCACTCAATCACAATTCCAAAAATGACAGCACAAATATCAAGCGCATCGGCTTCAGAAAAAGCCATGCAATTAGAAAACCGTTTCGGAGCACACAATTATCATCCAATGCCAGTAGTTCTTCAAAAAGGCGAAGGCGTATTTGTGTGGGATGTAGAAGATAAAAGATATTTCGATTTCCTTTCAGCTTACAGTGCCGTAAATCAAGGACATTGTCACCCGAAAATTGTTCAAGCATTAGTTGAACAAGCACACAAACTTACACTTACTTCTCGTGCTTTTTACAGTGACCAGCTAGGTATTTGTGAAAAATTCCTTTGTGAATACTTCGGTTACGACAAAGTATTGATGATGAACTCAGGTGTAGAAGGAGGGGAGACCGCCCTGAAACTTACTCGTAAATGGGCTTATAAAGTAAAAGGTATTCCACAAAATCAAGCCAAAACGGTTTATGCAGCAGGCAATTTTTGGGGAAGAACCTTGGCAGCGATTTCTTCGTCAACCGACCCATCAAGCTATGCTGATTATGGCCCACTTATGCCGGGTTATGAAATAATTCCTTATAATGACTTAGACGCTTTAGCTGAGATTTTGAAAGACCCCAATGTAGCGGGTTTTATGGTTGAGCCGATTCAAGGTGAAGCAGGAGTAGTAGTGCCAGACGAAGGTTATTTGAAAAAAGCCTACGAAATGTGTCGTGCAAAAAATGTATTATTCATTGCAGATGAAGTACAAACAGGCATTGCTCGTACAGGAAAACGTTTAGCTTGCGATTATGAAGATTTTCAACCAGATATTTTAATTTTAGGGAAAGCACTCTCTGGCGGTACTTATCCCGTTTCAGCAGTTTTTTGTAGAGATGAAATCATGCTTACCATCAAACCAGGCGAACACGGTTCTACTTATGGAGGAAACCCATTAGCTTGTGCCGTTGCGATGGCAGCATTATCAGTCGTGAAAGATGAAAACCTAGCCGACAATGCCATGAAAATGGGAGAATTGTTCCGTGAGAGAATGACAAAGTTAATTGCCCAGCGTTCAGATTTAATTAGATTGGTCAGAGGAAAAGGTTTATTAAATGCCATAGAAATCAATACCGATGAAGAAAGTGAGACCGCATGGAACTTATGCGTCGCTTTTAAAGAAAACGGATTATTAGCCAAACCAACGCACGGAAACAAAATTCGTTTTGCTCCACCTTTGGTTATCACAGAAGCACAAATGAATGAAGCCTGTGATATTATTGAAAAAGTAGTGTTGAATTGGGAGTAATAAAAAATAGGCTCGCCGAATTTCGGTGAGCCTATTTTTATCGAGTAATTTCTCTTCTTAATCTACTTAATGACTGCGGTGTAATGCCTAAATAATTTGCTAAGTAAATTTGTGGCGTTCGCCTGATGAGTTCAGGTTTTGTTTTTGATAATATTTCATAACGCTCCTTGGCTGTTTCAGAAATAAAAGAACGAACCCTCATTTCCTGTAAAACAGTGTAATTTTCATAAATTATTCTACCTAAACGTTCCCACTTTGGAGATTGAGAATATAAGAGATGCAAATTTACTTTCGTAATCACGCACAAATCACAATCTTCAATCGCTTGAATGTATTCAGAACTTGGTAATCCTAAAGAGTAAGAAGTAGTGTTTGAAAAAATTTGATTTTCAATGGTAAGATCGAAGGTAATGTCAACTTTTTCTTTGATAAAATAAGAACGTATCATGCCTTTATTGATAAAAGCAACATCAGCATTATACTCTCCTTCTTTAACCCAAAACTCTCCTTTTTTTAATATGATGTCTGTAAAATAGGGCTGAGCTAAGTCAATATCTTCATCAGAAAAATCAACGTACTTTCGCACGAAGGCTATTAAATTATCTCTCATGTTGATGCGGTTGTGTATTTTTGTTTTGGATAAGAATCAAACAACAAATTTTTAATAAATGTAGTTGTTTAATATTAATTGAAACAAATTCAGATGAGTAATAGGCATCTGGAATACCTTTGTTTTATTCAATCATTTGTTTTGACATAAATACTTTCATAAAGTCACATCATAAATCATAATAAAATGTTGCAGTATGTAATTAACGCTTTTGACGGAAGAGATGAAGAAGCGCAAAATCGTAGAATGACAGCCGCCCACACCATTTGGAATGTGTCAGAAAATTGAAAGAGAACGGAAATTTTTTGTTAGGTGGAGCAATCTTGAATGAATCAGGACAAATGATAGGTTCAACCATGATTGTTCAATTTGAAACAGAAACGGCATTTCAAGATTGGTTCAATAAGGACCCTTACAATACAATGGGCGTTTGGCAACAAACAGAAGTACATCCTTTCAGAGTAGCCAATGTGTAAATGGAAAGGTAGGAAGTTTCCTATCCTTTCTTAAATAATTGTGCAATTTTAGAAAGTGGCTTCATCCATAAAGTGTACCAATGAGGCTTTAAATTATTAATTCTCCAAGCTCTTCTATCTTCCATGTTAGCTCTGTAGCGATGTTTTAAAGAGGCAGTACTTGTACCTCCATTTCTCATCGTCATAAGCGTAAGGGGTAAATACTGAACCGTCAAATGCTTTTTGTAAAGCATTCTTAGCATAAATTCATAGTCACCAGAACAAGTAAAATCAGTTACGAAATATCCATATTTTTCAAATGCAGCTTTTTTTATATAGAAACAAGGATGTGGAGGCATCCAGCCATTCAGCCAGTTTTCTCTTGAATACTCACCTGCTCTCCAATAGCGAACGATTGTATAGATGTCGTCTGGATTAATAAACTGGATGTCACCATATATCGCATCTGTCTGGTATTGAAGAAATGTTTTTGCTACATTACTGATAACTTGATTATTAGGATAAAAATCATCTCCACCAATTGTTCCAATTACTTCTCCTGTAGCCATTTTTACGCCTTTATTCATGGCATCGTAAATACCTTTGTCGGGTTCTGAAATAAATCTTATTTTATCTCCAAACGACTTTAAAATTTCTACCGTACCATCTTTTGAGGCACCATCAACCACGATGTACTCAAGAGCTGGATAATCTTGTGCTAAAACACTTTCAATGGTTTGGCGAATAGTGGCAGCGCTATTGAAGGAAACAGTAATGATAGAAATTTTCATAAAGGGCTATTTTGCTAAGATTACAAAGATAGGGATAATTTTATTCGTCAAAAAAATCAACGAAATGTTCAGTCTTTTCTCAGGATAAATCAGCTACAAGAAATGAGGAGAAAAATTCAAAAAGGGAACATACAACAAAGTCATATTTTGATTGTAAAAAAAATGTAAAATAATTTAAATATTTTTTCTTTAACTCATTGTAATTCAAAAAGAATCCTCTAATTTTGCAGTCCAATTAAGAGAGAGCGTTTTCTTTGTTTTTATATGGGTTGGCAGAACTCAATAAAAAAATACAGAAATAGGCAAAACGCTAAACCTCCTAATTCAAATTACCGCAAGTTTACTTGCAACAGTGTCAGAACTGATATTTTAATGCAAAACTGAATGCCCAGTCTGTATTTTAAATATTAAGCTACACAAGAAACGTTTCGTTTTTCAACGCAATACGGTCTTTTCCGTCTCTTCGTCTGCATACGTGCACATCTTGTAGCTTTACTTCAATTCTGTCGCAAATTTTTATTCGTGAATTAATTAGTATAGATTTTGTTATACCAAATTAAATCCCGACCTTTGCAGTCCGTTTTACGTTCCCAGTTGGGGTTTTGTCGTAACTCGTTCATTTACAATCAATTATTTAACGTTTTATTCTAATAAAATGTCTGGAATTATCGGAAAGAAAATCGGTATGACCAGCCTCTACAACGCTGACGGTTCTGCTGTCGCTTGTACGCTGATTGAAGCCGGTCCTTGTGTAGTAACGCAAGTAAAAACAGTAGAAAAAGAAGGTTATAGCGCTATTCAATTAGGCTATGGCGAGAAAAAAGAGAAGCACACAACGCAACCTCTTTTAGGTCACTTCAAAAAAGCAGGAACTACTCCAAAGAAAAAACTCGTTGAGTTTAGATCTTTCGAAAATGAGCTTTCACTTGGTGAAGTTATCTCAGCAGAATTGTTCGTAGAAGGTGACTTCGTAGATGCAATTGGTACTTCAAAAGGTAAAGGTTTCCAAGGGGTTGTTAAACGCCACGGTTTTGCAGGGGTTGGAGGTCAAACTCACGGTCAGCACAACAGAGGTCGTCACCCAGGTTCAATTGGAGCTTGTTCATTCCCATCTCGTGTATTCAAAGGTATTCGCATGGCAGGTCGTACAGGTGGTAATCGTGTAAAAGTTCAAAACTTACAAGTATTGAAAGTTTATGCAGAGAAAAACCTAATCGTAGTGTCGGGTTCAATCCCAGGAGCGAAAAACTCTTACGTTATTCTTGAAAAATAGATTTGAAAATTTGAAAGATATAAATCAACTCTTTATAGTGATTTGAAATATCAGTAGTTATCAATTTTCAAATTTTCAATTTTCAAATTTTCAAATTAGACAAATGGAATTATCAGTTTTAAACATACAAGGCAAAGAAACAGGCAAAAAGGTAACTCTTTCTGACGAAATCTTTGGCATCGAACCAAACGAACACGTAGTTTGGTTAGACGTGAAGCAATTCTTGGCAAACCAACGTCAAGGAACTCACAGAGCGAAACCAAGAGCAGAAGTTTCTCGCTCTACTCGCAAGATTAAAAAACAAAAAGGTACAGGTGGTGCTCGTGCTGGTTCAGCAAAATCTCCATTGATGAAAGGTGGTGGACGTATTTTTGGTCCAGTTCCAAGAGATTACTCTTTCAAAGTAAACAAGAAAGTGAAATCATTGGCTCGCCAATCAGCTTATGCAGCTAAAGTACAGTCAGGTTCAGTAACAGTATTAGAAGGATTCTCTTTCGATGCTCCAAAAACTAAATCTTACTTAGCATTGTTGAACGCATTGTCTTTAAACGATACTAAGACATTGTTAATCTTGCCAGAAGAAGATCAAAATGTTTATTTGTCAGGTCGTAATCTTCCAAAAACGAAAATTGCTTCAACAGGACAAGTTAACACTTATGACTTAGTTAACGCAACAAAATTGCTTATCGTAGAAGGAGCAATTTCAAAAATCGAATCATCTTTTAGTAATTAGTTATTGGTTAATTGCGAATAGCAATAACGGATAATAAATAACGAAAATAAGAAAATGAGCATTATCAAAAGACCAATTCTTACTGAGAAATCTCAGGACTTACAGAAAGGCGGTCAGTACGTTTTCGAAGTAGCAAACAAGACTAACAAAATCGAGATTGCTAAAGAAATCAAGAAAATGTACGGTGTTGAAGTTACGGCTGTAAACACACTTCGCCAATTTGGTAAGAAGAAATCAAGAAGTACTAGAACTAAAGTTACTTCTGGTATTACTTCGACATTCAAAAAAGCAATCGTTACTATCGCTAAAGGTGAAGTAATCGATTTCTATGACGGAATTTAAATTATAATTTGAATTAAGCTAATTTGAAAATTTGGAATTCGATTTCATCTTCAAGTTATCAAATCTTCAAATTACTTAACTATGGGAGTTCATCCCGATAAATTGAACAAAGCACAGAAATGGCAGCTACTAGAAAATTAAAACCAACAAGCCCGGGCTCACGCCACAGGATTGCTGCGACTTTCGAGGAAATAACAGCCTCAAAGCCGTACAAGCCTTTGTTAGCCCCAGTAAAAAGAACAGGTGGTCGTAATGCAGATGGACACCGTGCCATGCGTTATATCGGTGGGGGTCACAAACGTCGTTATCGTTTAGTTGATTTCTTCCGTAACAAATTCGATGTTGAAGCAACAGTTTTAACAGTTGAATACGATCCAAACCGTACAGCTCGTATCGCTCTTATCGAATATGTCGATGGCGAAAAAGCATACATCATCGCTCCAGCAGGAATCGTTGTTGGACAGAAAGTAATCTCAAGTGCTACAGCAGCACCAGAAGTAGGTAACACTATTCCATTAGCAAATATCCCAACAGGTACAATTGTTCACGCAATTGAACTTCGTCCAGGTGGTGGTGCTGAAATGGCTCGTTCTGCAGGTACTTATGCACAATTGTTAGCTCGTGATAGCAAATATGCTACGTTAAAATTGCCTTCAGGTGAGATGCGTATGGTATTGTCAAGATGTTTAGCAACAGTAGGTTCGGTATCTAACAGTGATCACATGAATACCGTAATGGGTAAAGCAGGTCGTCATCGTTGGTTAGGTCGCCGTCCAAGAGTTCGTGGTGTAGTGATGAACCCAGTCGATCACCCAATGGGTGGTGGTGAGGGTCGCTCATCAGGAGGTCACCCTCGTTCACGTAAAGGTTTATTAGCGAAAGGTAAGAAAACTCGTACGCCGAAGAAACAATCAAATCGTCTAATCATCAGTAGAAAGAAAAAATAGGTAGATGGCACGTTCATTAAAAAAAGGACCTTATATTGACTACCGCCTTGACAACAAGGTGCAAGTCATGACCGAATCAGGAAAAAAGTCAGTTATTAAGACTTGGTCACGTCGTTCGATGATTTCACCTGATTTCGTTGGGCACACTTTCGCAGTGCATAATGGAAACAAATTTATTCCAGTATTTGTGACAGAGAATATGGTAGGTCATAAATTGGGTGAATTTGCTCCAACACGCAACTTCCGAGGTCACACGGCAAAAAAAGATAAAGGCAAACGTTAAAATTATGAATAATGAGTTATGGATTACTTAATATCAATTCATAATTCAAAATTCAAAATTCATAATTCAAAAAAATGGAAGCAGTAGCTAAGTTAAATAATGTTCCGACTTCACCTCAGAAAATGAGAATCGTGGTAGACATGATTAGAGGTCAGAAAGTAAATAAGGCTCTCGGTATTTTGAAATACGAGCCTAAGGTTGGCGCAAGACACGTTGAGAAATTATTACTCTCGGCTATCGCTAACTGGCAAAATAAAAATGAGGATGTAAAGTTAGAAGATGCTGACTTATACGTTAAAACCGTTACAGTAGATGGCGGTAGCTCATTAAAGCGTTTGCGTCCAGCTCCACAAGGTCGTGGTCATAGAATCTTAAAACGTTCTAACCACATTACACTTGTAGTTGCTTCAGCAACCGCACCAACAATAATCACAGAATAATTAGAGAAAAAATCTAAATATCAAAAAATGGGACAGAAAATAAACCCCGTTGGTTTTAGACTTGGTATCGTCAGAGGTTGGGATTCTAACTGGTATGGTGGTAAGAGTTTTGCCGATAAATTAGTTGAAGACGATAAGATTCGTAAATATGTTGCCGCACGTATTCCAAAGGGTGCAATCTCTAAGGTAATCATTGAGCGTACTTTAAAACGAATTACTTTGACTATCAATACTGCTCGTCCGGGCGTTGTAATTGGTAAAGGTGGTCAAGAAGTTGATAAAATCAAGGAAGAATTAAAGAAAATCACAGGCAAAGATGTTCAAATCAACATTTTTGAAATCAAACGTCCTGAGATTGATGCTAAATTAATTGGTGAGGCTATCGCACAACAATTAGAAGCTCGTATTTCATTCCGTCGTGCTATGAAGCAAGCTATCGCATCAGCAATGCGTGTAGGTGCTCAAGGTATCAAATTGAAACTTTCAGGTCGTTTAGGAGGTGCTGAAATGGCACGTTCTGAAGGATACAAAGAAGGTCGTATTCCTTTGCACACACTTCGTGCTGATATTGATTATGCAATTTCTGAAGCATTAACTGTTTACGGAAAAATCGGTATCAAAGTATGGATTTTCCGTGGTGAAGTTTATGGTAAGCGTGATTTATCTCCAAATGCTGGAATGGCTGCTCAACAAGCTGCTGGTGGAGCGGATGCTCGTGGAGGTAATAACCGTGGTGGACGTGGCGAAGATGGCGATCGTAAAGGTCGTGGTGGACGTGACAACCGTGGCGGTGCTGGTGGTCGTGACGATGCACAACGTCGTAATAACAACAATAACAACCGTGGTGGCGGAGCTAACAAACCTGGCGGAAATCGTCCTGGCGGTGGCAACAAACCAGCGGGTGGTAAGAGATAATTCGTAAATTCTCGTCAGTGGTCAGTAGTAAATATAAGAGAAGAGTGTTTTTAACAACTCATTTTCTTAATTCTTGAAACCACCGACCCATAGACTTAATAAGAAAATGTTACAACCAAAAAGAACCAAGTTCCGTAAGCAACAAAAAGGTAGGATTAAAGGAAACGCTACTCGTGGTCATGAACTTGATTTCGGTACGTTCGCTATCAAAGCTTTGGAACCAGGACGCATCACTGCTCGTCAGATTGAAGCGGCTCGTATTTCAGTAACTCGTGCCATGAAACGTGAAGGTCAAGTTTGGATTCGTGTATTCCCTGACAAACCTATTACGAAGAAACCAGCAGAGGTACGTATGGGTAAAGGTAAGGGTGCTCCAGAATACTGGGTGGCACGTATCAAGCCAGGAACAATTTTGTTTGAATCGGCTGGTGTACCTTTAGAATTGGCACAAGAAGCGCTTCGTTTAGCAGCTCAAAAATTGCCACTTCGTACTTCATTCGTAGTGCGTAGAGATTATCAAGAAGCACAATAATTTGAAAATTTGGTTAGTTATGATTTGATGGCTTTCCAAAGTTTATCAAATCAATTAATTAGTATTCAGATTATAATATTTCATAATCAAAGTCATGAAAAACGCAGAAATCAAAAAATTAAGCGCAGAAGAATTAGTAAGTACTTTAGCCTCTGAAAAAGAGGCTTTAGCTCGCCTAAAGTTTGCTCACGCTATTTCTCCAATTGAAAATCCATTACGTATCCGTGAGGCTCGTAAAGTTATCGCTCGATTGGAAACTGCTATCTCAGCAGCGAAATAAATCGAATTACTGAAAAGTAATTATAACAGACCTCATCAACATAACGCTTGAGGTCAATCGTGTAACAACAATTAAAAAATCCAACGATGGAAGAATTAAAAAGAAATCTGAGAAAAATCAGAGTAGGGCGTGTAGTGAGCGACAAGATGGATAAATCAATCACTGTAGCCGTAGAAAGAAAAGTAAAACATCCACTTTATGGTAAGTTTATGAAAAAAACTTCAAAGTTGATGGCTCATGATGAGAACAATGAATGTGGTATTGGTGATACAGTGAAAGTGATGGAAACTCGTCCACTTTCAAAAAATAAACGTTGGAGATTAGTTGAAGTTATCGAGAAAGCGAAATAATTTCCTTCCCAACAATCAATATTATTAAGAAGTTAAATTTTTCGTTAAAATCAGTATTCCAATCATAAAATGGTACAGCAAGAATCAAGACTCGGCGTAGCAGATAACTCAGGAGCTAAAGAAGTTCTAGTTATCCGTGTGTTGGGCGGTACAGGAAAAAGATACGCTTCAATTGGTGATAAAATTGTAGTGACTGTTAAATCAGCACTTTCATCATCAAATATGAAGAAAGGTACGGTTTCTAAAGCCGTAGTAGTAAGAACTAAAAAAGAGATTCGTCGTAAAGACGGTTCATATATTCGTTTCGAGGATAACGCAGCCGTTTTGTTGAATGCCAACGACGAGCCACGTGGTACTCGTATTTTCGGGCCAGTAGCACGTGAATTACGTGATGCAGGTTTCATGAAAATCGTTTCATTAGCCCCAGAGGTGCTTTAATCATAATTCGTATCATGGAAAGAAAGTTTAATAAGCAGCCAAAACTGCACATCAAATCTGGTGATACAGTTATCGTTATCGCTGGAAACTCAAAAGGTAAGACAGGCGTAATCAAAAAAGTATTGGTTGATAAGAACCGTGCAATCGTTGAAGGTGTGAATCTTCAAACAAAACACGTAAAACCAAATGCTAATACTCCGCAAGGTGGTATTGAGAAACGTGAAGGTTCTATTCACATTTCAAATTTGGCAATCGCTGAAAATGGTAAGCCAGTTCGTACTGGTCGTAAATTGAACGAAGAAGGAAAGTTGCAGAGATTTTCGAAAGCAACTGGAAAATTCATTTAATTAAATCTCAAATAATAGTTTTGGTACATAATCAATAACTATTCAAATTGAAAAAGTGGGTCGGAAATCCACATAAATTTTCATAAAATGACAACTACAAGACTGAAAGATAAGTATGTAAATGAAATCGTTCCTGCTTTAAAGGAAAAATTTCAATACAAATCAGTAATGCAAGTTCCAAAAGTTACTAAAGTTGTAATCAACAAAGGTATTGGTGCTGCTGTGGCTGACAAGAAATTGATTGATACGGGTGTTGAAGAAATCACTCTTATCGCTGGACAGAAAGCTGTTGCAACAATTTCTAAGAAAGCAATTTCGAACTTCAAATTACGTGAAAACATGCCAATTGGTGTTAAAGTAACGTTGAGAGGACAAAAAATGTACGAATTTCTTGACCGTTTGATGACTGTATCACTTCCACGTGTACGTGACTTCAAAGGAGTATCGGACAAAGGATTCGATGGTCGTGGTAACTATACATTAGGTGTTAAAGAACAAATTATCTTCCCTGAAATTTCTATTGATAAAGTAAATAAAATTTCTGGTATGGATATCACTTTTGTAACTACCGCAAAAACTGACGAAGAAGCGAACGCATTGTTATCAGCAATGGGAATGCCTTTCTCAAATCAGAAGAAGTAATTGATTCAAGTTATCTGTGAACTGTTATTATTGATATTATTTTCTAAATAACATTTACCGATAACGGATACAGATAACCGATAACAAATAAAGATTCTCAACACAAATGGCAAAAGAATCAGTAAAAGCAAGAGAAAGAAAAAAAGAAGCAACAGTTGCTAAGTATGCCGCAAAGCGTGCAGCCTTAAAAGCAGCTGGAGATTATTTAGGACTTGATAAGTTACCTAAAAATGCTTCACCAGTTCGTTTACACAACCGTTGTAAGCTTACAGGACGCCCAAGAGGTTATATGCGTAAGTTCGGTATCAACCGTGTTACTTTCCGCCAAATGGCTTCTGATGGGTTGATTCCAGGGGTAACTAAATCAAGCTGGTAATATCAAACGACTTCAGATAATTGATAATTAAGTAATTAGATTTATTTTAATTATCAATTAACTTGTCTTCTTAATTTTTATTCCGTAATTTTGCGAGCCTTTTCAGGAAGGGTTCGTTTCAAATATCGAAAACAATGACAGATCCAATAGCAGATTACTTAACACGATTGAGAAATGCCATCAAGGCACGCCATAGAATCGTTGAAATCCCTGCTTCTAACATCAAAAAGGAAATCACTAAGGTGCTTTTTGATAAAGGATATATTCAAAACTATAAATTTGACGATACAACTGTTCAGGGTACCATCAAAGTTGCTTTGAAGTATAACCCGGTTACTAAGCAGTCGGCAATCGTTAAATTAGAAAGAATTTCTAAGCCAGGTTTACGTAAATACAAAGGTGCAACTGAGTTGCCACGTGTATTGAATGGTTTAGGTATTGCAATTCTTTCGACATCAAAAGGGGTTATCACCGACAAAGAAGCTCGTGTGTTAAACGTAGGTGGTGAAGTACTTTGCCACGTTTATTAATATTTCTTAACGCTGAAAGAAGCTTCAATTTAATCTTTTGATTTTATTGACTTCCATTTAAGCAAAACAATTAACAATTATGTCAAGAATTGGTAATAAAATCATTACGTTGCCAGCGGGAGTTGTTGTAACGATTGATAAAAATCATGTATCGGTTAAAGGTCCTAAAGGAACTTTGGAGCGTACAATTGATCCAGATATTATCGTTGAAGTAGAAGGTGTTGAACTTGCAGTTAAACGTCCTACTGAACAAAAACGTCACAAAGCTCTTCATGGTTTGTATCGTTCTTTAATCAATAACATGGTTATTGGTGTAAGTGAAGGATATAAATCTCAGATGGAAATTGTTGGGGTTGGTTACAAAGCATCTAATCAAGGAAACATTCTTGAGTTAAGTTTAGGATATTCTCACGCTGTATTTGTTCAAATTCCTAACGAATTGAAAGTGACAACTGCAATGGAGAAAGGTCAAAACCCTAAAGTAACTTTAGAAGGAATTGATAAAGAATTAATTGGCCAAGTTTCAGCGAAAATTCGTTCATTACGTAAAATCGAGCCTTACAAAGGTAAAGGTATTCGTTTTGTTGGTGAGCAAATTCGTAGAAAAGCTGGTAAAACTGGTGGTAAAAAATAATCATAATTTGAAGATATTTGAATATTTGAGAGTTTTGTTTGATTTTCAAATATTCAAATTATTAAGTTTTCAAATTGAAATCGTGGGTCGGTAATCCACAAAACATACAAATATTACAATGGCTACGCAAAAAGATTCAAGAAGATTACGCATAAAACGATCAATAAGAGCAAAGGTTTCTGGTACAGCTACCAAGCCAAGATTATCTGTGTTTCGTTCAAACACAGGTGTGTATGCACAAATTATTGATGACGTTCAAGGACATACATTAGCAGCAGTTTCTACAAAGGAACTAGGCTTAGCTAATGGTAACGTCGATAATGCTAAACAAGTAGGAGTAAAAATCGCAGAGAAGGCATTAGCGGCTGGTATTTTAGCGGTTGTTTTCGATCGTAACGGATACTTGTATCATGGTCGTGTAAAAGCAATTGCTGATGGTGCAAGAGAAGGTGGTCTTAAATTCTAATTAGTTAATTTGACAGTATTTTATATATTTTCAAATTCACAAATTTTCAAATTCAGAAAAAATGTCGCAATTAATATCAAAGCCAATAAAGGTTAACGAAGGCGAATTAAAAGAAAAAGTTGTTGCTATCAATCGTGTAGCGAAAGTAGTAAAAGGTGGACGTCGTTTCAGCTTCTCTGCAATCGTTGTAGTTGGTGACGGAAAAGGTATCGTAGGTTTCGGATTAGGAAAAGCTAATGAAGTAACTGATGCTATCGCTAAAGGTATTGAGGATGCGAAGAAAAACGTATTCCAAGTAGCTTTATTGAAAAATTCTGTTCCACACGAACAAATTGGTAAATTCTCAGGTGGTTTCGTATTGTTGAAGCCTGCAGCTCCGGGTACTGGAGTAATCGCTGGTGGTGCAATGCGTGCTGTATTAGAATCTGCTGGTGTGCATGACGTATTAGCTAAATCTAAAGGTTCTTCAAACCCACATAACGTGGTTAAAGCAACAGTTGATGCTCTTGTGAAAATGAGAAACCCACATACAGTTGCTTTCCAAAGAAGCGTTTCCTTAGCAAAAGTATTCAACGGATAAGATAAGAGATATGAAATCTGAATTATGAGATATGAAGTCAATAATAATTCACAATTCATAATTCAGAATTCACAATTCAAATAAGCCATGTCAAAGGTAAAAATTACACAAGTAAAGAGTACAATCAGACGTCCACAAGTTCAAAAACGTACTATGCAAGCACTAGGCTTGGGTAAGATGAACAAAAGCGTTGAAGTAGAGGTGAATCCTGCAATCCAAGGTATGATTCGTGCTGTTCAACACATGATTGTAGTTGAAACTATCTAATATTACTGAGTTAAGCTCATTAATATAAGCGAGTTACTCCACAGGGGAGTAGCGTTTAGCAAACATTTAACAAAAAATACAATGAATCTTTCTTCATTAAAGCCTGCTGAAGGCTCAACAAAAGTTAGAAAAAGAGTTGGTCGTGGTGCTGGTTCTGGTTTAGGTGGAACTTCTGCTCGTGGTCACAAAGGTGCAAAGTCTCGTTCAGGTTATTCTCGTAAAGCTGGTTTTGAAGGTGGTCAAATGCCTTTACAACGTAGAGTTCCTAAGTTCGGATTTAAAAATATTAATCGTGTAGAATACAAGGCTATTAACCTTGATACTTTACAAGCTTTAGCTGATGCTATTGGTGTAACAGTAATCAATCATGATGTACTTTACAATAATGGATTAGTTTCTAAAAATGATTTAGTGAAAATCTTGTCACGTGGTGCAGTAACTTCTGCATTAGAAGTAACAGTAAAAGGTTTCTCTGAATCTGCCAAAACTGCTATCGAAGCAGCAGGAGGTAAAGCAATTGTGGGGTAGTTTGAAATTATGAAAATTTGATACTGAAAATCTTTTTTATATTTTTGTAGGTATTCATTTTTCAAAATCCCGATTTTCAAATTAATTAGATAGGCAACAGAAATATTTGAGTAATCGTGTAAAAACTGGCAACAGATTTGTGATTAAAGAAAAAGTTGAACAATTTCAGTTTTCATTCATTATTTGACGATTATTTAAACAGATAGCATGAACAAGTTTATTAACACTATCAAAAACATTTTCTCAATAGAGGAGCTAAGAGGTAGAATCCTTAACACTCTGTTGTTTATCACCTTTTTTCGCTTAGGTTCTTATATTGTTTTACCAGGTATTGATGCTGCAAAATTAGAACAAAAAGGAGAAGGCGGTTTATTAGGATTATTGAATATGTTTTCGGGTGGAGCATTTAACAATGCTTCTATATTTGCGTTAGGTATCATGCCTTACATCTCTGCTTCTATCGCTATTCAATTGTTAACAATTGCATTGCCATATTTTCAGAAGATGCAAAAGGATGGAGAATCAGGAAGAAAAAAGTTAAATCAAATTACCAGAGTTTTAACTATTTTTGTTACTGCTGCTCAAGCAACTGCTTATTTACAAACAACAATCCCTGCTGATGCCATTATCGTAAGTGCGTGGTCTTTCCGTTTATTTGCTGTGATTATCTTGATTGCTGGAACAATGTTCTGTATGTGGTTAGGAGAGAAAATTACTGATAAAGGTGTTGGTAACGGTATTTCAATGCTAATTATGATTGGTATTGTATCTCGTTTCCCAGGCTCAATCATCGGTGAAGCTCAATCTCGTGGTATGTCAGGTGCTTTATTATTTGTAATAGAAATTGTAGCGCTTTTCTTCGTTGTAATGGGTGCTGTAATGGTTACTCAAGCAGTTAGAAGAATCCCTGTTCAATATGCTAAACAAGTAGTTGGTAACAGAACTTCATCAGTAGGAGGTGAACGTCAGTATATTCCTTTAAAACTTAATTCTGCTGGTGTAATGCCAATCATCTTTGCACAAGCTTTAATGTTTGTTCCGGGATTATTAGCAGGTTCTTTTGCAGAAAAAAGTGAATTTGCTCAATCAATTGCTCAAAAATTTAGTGACTTCACTTCATTAGAATACAATTTGTTATTTGCTTTCTTGATTATCGTATTTACATTTTTCTATACGGCAATTTCAATTAATCCAACACAAATTTCTGATGATATGAAAAGAGGTGGTGGTTTTGTTCCAGGTGTTAAACCAGGTGAAGCAACATCTACTTTTATCGCTGATATTTTAGATAGAATTACATTGCCAGGAGCTTTTATGTTGGCATTAATCGCTATCCTTCCAGCTTTAGCAAGTTTATTCGGAATTACTCGTGGTTTTGCATCTTTCTTTGGAGGTACTTCTTTACTTATCTTAGTTGGTGTAGTGCTAGATACTTTACAACAAATAGAAAGTTACTTATTGATGCGTAAATATGAAGGATTGATGCAATCAGGTAGAGTAAAAGGTAGAACAGAGGCGGTTGCTCAGTAATAATTTTAGGATTTTAAATTCCTAAGCGCAATAAGAATGATTTATTTAAAAACAAATAGCGATTTAGAAGTAATTAGAGCAAACGGTATTATACTTGGTCAAACTCATGCAGAGGTTGCCAAAATGATAAAACCAGGTGTGACGACTAAAGAGTTAGATAAAGTAGCTTACGAGTTTATTAAAGATAACAATAGTATTCCTTCGTTTCTTAATTATAATGTAAGCGGAAACAAGTTCCCAGCATCTTTATGTATTTCTGTAAATGATGTAGTTGTTCATGGAATTCCTAATAATTATCAATTAAAAGACGGAGATATTGTTTCAATTGATTGTGGTGTATTCAAAAATGGTTTTCACGCTGATAGTGCTTATACTTACGCTATCGGGAATGTAAATGAAGAAACGCTTCGTTTATTGAAAACTACAAAAGAATCATTGTATGAAGGCATTGAACAAGCGGTACTAGGAAAAAGAATTGGTGATATTGGTTTTGCTATTCAAACTTACAGTGAAAAATTAGGTTTTACGATTGTGAGAGAATTAGTTGGACATGGAGTAGGTAAATCTCTTCATGAAAAGCCAGAAGTAGCAAATTACGGTAGAAGAGGCGATGGTGCAAAGCTAAAGGAGAACATGGTTATTGCCATTGAACCAATGGTAAATCAAGGAAAGAAAGCTATTCATCAAGAAAATGATGGCTGGACTATCAGAACTCAAGATAGAAAGCCTTCTGCCCATTTTGAACACACAGTAGCAATTAAAAAAGACAAAGCAGATATATTAACTACTTTTAAATTTATAGAAGAAGTAATCGCTAAGTCAGAGTACATCGTTAATATTTGAAATTTTCAAATTGAATTTATGGCAAAACAATCATCAATAGAAGTAGATGGAATTATCATTGAGGCTCTTTCAAATGCTATGTTTAGAGTAGAGTTAGAAAATACCCATCAAGTGATTGCCCATATTTCTGGTAAGATGCGAATGAATTACATCAAAATCTTACCTGGTGATAAGGTGAAGTTAGAAATGTCTCCTTATGACTTAAGTAAAGCAAGAATTGTGTATCGTTACAAGTAAAATAGGCAGTTGGCAATTGATAGTTTATTCAAACTTTAGCGATGCTTTTGCAAAACTGTAATTAATAGAAACATTAATTAAATACTACAATGAAAGTTAAAGCGTCTATCAAGAAGCGTAGTGCTGAATGTAAAGTAATCCGTCGTCACGGAAAACTTTATGTTATTAACAAAAAAAATCCAAAGTTCAAACAAAGACAAGGATGATTATTAACATGAGGTAGTTGAGAAACTTCCTTCATTTAAAATCTAAAAAGCTAAAAAAGTATGGCTCGTATTGCAGGGGTTGATATTCCCGACAAAAAAAGAGGCGAAATTGCTCTGACTTACATCTTCGGAATAGGTCGTAGCACTGCTCAGAAAATTTTAACACAAGCTAATATTTCTTTCGACAAAAAAGCTGGCGAATGGAACGATGATGAGGCAAGTGCAATTCGTGCGATTATCGCTGGAGAATTCAAGACTGAAGGTCAACTTCGTTCTGAAATCCAGTTGAACATCAAGCGTTTGATGGACATCGGTTGTTACCGTGGTCTTCGTCACCGTAAAGGTCTTCCATTACGTGGTCAGAGAACTAAAAACAACTCTCGTACTCGTAAAGGTAAGCGTAAGACTATTGCGAACAAGAAAAAAGCTACTAAGTAAAAATTAGGCTGAGTTTAAGGATATAATATTCTTAATTCGTCGAGTTCTAAGATGAGAAGGTTGCTCTTCGGAGAATGTACGAACTCAAAACTGGAATTGAAAAACAAATCTAACAATGGCACAGGCTAAAAGAAAAGACAAAGCAAAGAAGAGAGTTGTTGTAGTTGAACAGCATGGTCAAGTACACATCAAAGCTTCTTTTAATAACATCATTATTTCTATTACTAACAGTCAAGGACAAGTAATCTCTTGGGCTTCTGCTGGTAAAATGGGCTTCAAAGGTTCTAAGAAAAACACTCCTTATGCTGCACAAACAGCCGCAACAAACTGCGCTGCCGTAGCTGTAGAAGCTGGAATGAAAAAAGCTGATGTTTTTGTAAAAGGACCAGGTTCAGGTCGTGAATCAGCAATTAGAACTATTTCTAACGCTGGTATCGAAGTAATCTCTATCAAGGATATTACTCCACTTCCTCACAACGGATGTCGTCCTCCAAAACGTCGTAGAGTTTAATCTTCTTAAAAATTTACTGGAAACGTTAATTAGTAATTATTAACGTTTTCTTTTATTTATCCTAATTACTTCATCGAACAAAAGAGGTTTGATGACTTATTAATTTTAGAAATGGCAAGATATACAGGTCCAAAATCAAAAATTGCTCGTCGTTTTGGTGAGCCAATCTTAGGTCCAAGTAAAGCGTTAGCTCGCAAAAACTATGGTCCAGGTCAGCACGGTAAAGGTAAACGTGGTAAAGTTTCAGAATATGCTTTGCAATTAAAAGAAAAGCAAAAAGTGAAATATACTTACGGTATCCTTGAAAAGCAATTTGAAAACTTATACCACAAAGCGGCTGTAAGAGAAGGTATCAAAGGTGAAAACCTTTTGAAACTTTGTGAAGCTCGTCTTGATAACACTGTTTATCGTTTAGGAATTGCTCCTACTCGTCGTGCAGCTCGTCAGTTGGTTATTCATAAGCATATTCTTATTGACGGTGAAATTGTAAACATTCCATCGTATTCTCTTAAGCCAGGACAATTAGTAAGTGTACGTGAGAAATCTAAATCATTAGAGGTAGTTTCTAACTCACTTGCTGGAAAAGCTGGAAAACGTTTCAACTGGTTAGAATGGGATACTCCTACAATGACTGGTAAATTCGTTTCTTATCCAGAACGTTCTGATATTCCAGAGAACTTCAATGAGCAAGCAATCGTTGAACTTTATTCTAAGTAATCATATATTTTGACAGAGTAAATGGTCAAAAATATTCTGACAATTTAATTGAAAACTTTGTGACTTAGATTTTACATATTTGTTTGTAAAATCTAAGTTTGTTTGATTTTGTGTTTATTCAATATTAGATGTACAATAATTAATATTGTTTATTCTAAGGGGGCTTAAATTTTCTGTAAACTTGTAATATAGATGATTTCTTCTGAAATGTCAAGGTTTTATCGAAAAAATAGTAACCCTAAATGCTAAAATTACAGAGTTAATTCGTAAATTGCGAATTGATTACTCTATTCTTACACATTCCAAGGTAAATTACGCTACGAAATATGTCAATATTAGCATTCCAAATGCCCGATAAAGTTGTCATGGAAAAAGCTGACGACTTTCACGGGTTATTTGAGTTTAAGCCACTCGAAAAAGGCTATGGCGTTACAATCGGTAATGCACTTCGTAGAATCTTGTTGTCTTCATTAGAAGGCTACGCTATCACAAGCGTAAAGGTTGGCGGAGTTTTGCACGAATTTTCAGCCATTGAAGGAGTAATTGAGGATATGACTGAAATTATTTTGAATTTGAAGAAAGTTCGATTCAAAAAAAGTCAGGAAATCCTTGAGAATAAAATCAATGTTAGAGTGAAAGGTCAAAGCACTCTAAAAGCAGGCGATATTGCTAAGTTTACAAATTATTTTGACATCTTAAATCCAGATTTAGTTATCTGTAATTTAGATGAGTCAAAAGAATTTGAGATGGAGATTATCGTTGAAAAAGGTCGTGGATATGTTCCTTCAGACGAAACTAGAAACTCAGAACCTCCTTTTGGTCACATTCCGATTGATGCAATCTTTACGCCAATCAAAAATGTGAAATTCAGCATCGAGAATACTCGTGTTGAACAAAAGACGGATTATGAGAAATTAGTTTTGGATATTGAAACTGACGGATCAATTCACCCTGAAGACGCATTGAAAGGTGCAGCTTATATCTTGATTCAACACTTTATGTTGTTCTCTGACCAAACTATGACTTTCGAGTCTATGAAGGCAGAAGAAGATAACGTGGTAGATGAAGAAATGCTTCACATGAGAAAATTATTGAAGACTGCTTTAGCAGATTTAGACTTGTCAGTTCGTGCTTACAACTGTCTAAAATCAGCTGATGTTAGAACTTTAGGAGACTTAGCTAGATTAGAAATTTCTGACATGATGAAATTCCGTAACTTCGGTAAGAAATCATTGACTGAATTAGAACAACTAATCGAAGAAAAAGGACTTCACTTCGGTATGGATGTTGCTCGTTATCGTTTAGACGAGGATTAATATCCAATACTTACTTAGTAATTAGAAAATTTTAGTGTTTGCTACAATGTAGTAAGCACTAAAATTTTAATTTTTAATAGTAGTAATAGGTGAGTTGATGTGAATTAACTTAACCGCAATGATAGCTTCTTTCCGCTGGGAATTAAGTGATTCATTTTAAACTTACGAACAACACAATGAGACACGGTAAAAAATTCAACCATTTAGGTAGAACTGCTCCTCACAGAGCCGCTATGTTATCGAACATGGCATCTTCTTTGATTCTTCACAAAAGAATCGAAACTACAGCTGCTAAAGCTAAAGAATTAAGAAAATACATCGAGCCTTTGATTACTAAATCAAAAGACGATAGCACTAACAACCGTCGTGTAGTATTCTCTTATTTACAAAACAAAGAGTCTGTTAAAGAACTTTTTGGTATTGTTTCTGAAAAAGTTGCTAACCGTCCAGGTGGTTACACTAGAATTATCAAATTGGCGAATCGTCTTGGTGATAATGCTGAAATGTGCTTAATGGAATTAGTTGACTTCAACGAAACTTTATTAGCAGCTACAGCTGAGAAAGCAGTGAAAACTCGTCGTGGTCGTCGTTCTGGAGCTAAGAAAACTGAAGATACTATCGAGGCTGCACCAGTAGCTGAGGTTCCTTCGGCTGAAGTAGTAGAAGATGAAACTCCTGCTGCTGAAACTTCGGAAGAAAAAGCTGAAGAATAATCTAATTTAGATTTTTCTATTTTTCAAAAGGACTTTGACTTTGGTCGAAGTCCTTTTGTTATTTTTGGTCGATTGTAAATTTACACTACTTATATCAATAGACATCCGTAATTTTGTAATATGAAATCATCCATTACAATACTTGTTATGCTTATGTTGTTTGTTTCTTGTAAAGAGGAATCTACAACTAAGATTCATAAATACTATGATTTGAAAATTGCCATTACTAATCAAATCAGTGTGCTTGATAAAAGGAAACCTACTTTTTCTAAAACAGTTTGGAGTGAGAATGTTCCTGAAACAAAGAATGTAAAGATTGAAGACTGGTCTAAAGAGTTTGAATTATTCTTACAAACAGATTTAAACAAACCTGCTTATTTGAATAGCTACGAAATCAATCAGTCTGACTCTTCGATTGTTTATCAGCTAAAGAAATCTGAAAACTTACCCGTAAAAGACATCAAAATTCTACTAAAAAATAATCAGTTGACTGCAATGGAAGCAACGATAGCTAATCAGAATTATCTTTATGAAACTGATAAGCATGTTAAAATGACTTTAGCAGATAATGCTGTGAATTATTATTTAATAGAAGGTACACAAAAATTAGTTTTTGGAGATAAAAAAGCATTTAAGATTGAAGCGAAATTAATAAAATGATAAAAAGGTTTTTCAAGAAAATAGCTTTGTTGTCTTTCCTAATTATCATTAGTTTGTATGCTTTGGCTTTTGTGGTTGATAATGGTTTAAGGAAATCTAGGAATGAGTATTATGCTGCTTGGAATGATTTATTCGACGCTAAAATCAATGCTGATTTACTCATCTTAGGTTCATCAAGAGCTGAGTTTCATATTTCCCCTAAAATTATTGACAGTACTCTTCACCTCAATTCTTATAATTTGGGTATGTCTGCTTGGCATTTTGATATGCAATTGGCTCGTTTTAAATTATACTTAGCGCATAATAAAAAACCCGATTATATTATCCACAATGTTGATGTATATGGTTTTGCCAAAAGAGCAGATGTAGTGAATCCTGAACAATTTTTGCCTTTTATCAACGAACCCATTTTATTAGCAACTACTCGTGGGCATAAAGGTGAGTTTGATATTTATCAACAAAATATTCCTTTATTGAAGTATAAGAATCAACAATCTTTGGCTTGGGAAGGCATTTGTAATTTTGTACATCTTACTGCTTTGTATGATACTACTTCAAAATACAAAGGTTACAAAGGTAATGTTTATGAATGGAACCAAGATTTTGAGCGTTTCAAAAAGCGTTATCCAAAAGGAGTAAAGTATTCTTTTAACAAAGAAATTAAAAAACAGTTTGAAGAATATCTCGCTTTTTGTGAACAGCAAAATATTAAAGTTGTGCTTTTGTATGCACCAGAATATTATGAAGTTCAACCTTTCTATAAAAACAAAGCTACAATGATTGAAATGTGTAAAAATGCTTCAAAACGTTATCATTGTTACTTTTTAGATTATTCAAACGATTCACTTTGTTATCAAAGAAAGTATTTCTACAATTCTCAACATTTGAATAAACGTGGCGCTGAGATTTTCTCTCAGAAATTAGCATTAGATGTAAAGCGTTTACTTCATCTTTAATAAAAATCAACCGATGGTTTCTTTGATGCTATGTTTATACAAAACATCTTGCTCGATTGAAATCCTTTATCAATTTCCATTAAGTTTATCCATAAATTTGTATTCTAAGATTCAAGAAATAATGACTATCAATACTGATTACCATCGCCCAATTATGCTTCAAGAATGTCTTGATGGACTTAATATTCGTCCTGATGGCGTTTATGTAGATGTTACTTTTGGTGGCGGTGGTCATTCAAGAGCTATTTTAGCACAATTAGGAGAGAAAGGTAAGTTATATGGTTTTGACCAAGACCCCGACGCTAAAGTAAATGCTCAGGCTTTCAATGACCCACGTTTTACTTTTATTGAAGCCAATTTCAGAAACATTAAAAAATATTTGCGTTTATATGGCGTAAAGAAAGTAGATGGCATTTTAGCCGATTTTGGTATTTCGTCGCATCAAATTGATGAACCAACTCGTGGATTTTCGACACGCTTTGAAGGAGATTTAGATATGCGCATGAATCAAAAGGCAGATGTTTCGGCATATACTATTGTCAATGAATATTCTGAAGCACAATTACATAAAATTCTGGGTATGTATGGCGAAATCAAGAATGCCCGAACTTTGGCAAATGCTATTCATAGTGCAAGATTGAATGCACCCATCAAAACAACGGGAGAATTGAAGGCTATTTTAGAAAAATATGCTCCAAAGTTCAAAGAGTTCAAGTATTTTGCACAGGTTTTTCAAGCCATTAGAATTGAAGTAAATCAGGAATTGGAAGTGATTGAAGAGTTTTTGGAACAGATTCCTGATTTATTGAAAGATGATGAAAGTAGATTATGTATCATGACTTTCCATTCACTTGAAGATAGATTGGTGAAGAATTATATCAAAGCTGGAAACTTCAAAGGAGAGCCTGATAAGGATATTATTTATGGAACTGTGACTAAGCCTTTGATGGCAATCAATAAAAAGCCAATAGAAGCTTCTCCTGAAGAATTATCTATCAATGGAAGAAGTAGAAGTGCTAAACTTAGAATTGCAGCTTTGTCTGAAAAATAAAAAGAAATAACTATGGCAAAAAATGTTTCACGTGCACCTAAAGTTAGTCAGCCAAGTAATAGACCTAGCAAGGGTATTTTTGCTTTTTTTGATAAGATTTTTAACATGGATAGAATATTGGGTGGCGAATTTCCTGCCAGCCAATTACGCTATGTATTGTGGGTTTCGGCATTGATTGTGATTTACATCGTTTCATCACTGAATGCCGAAAGTTTGATACATAAAATAGACAAAGCGAAATTTGCTTTAGAAGAGAAAAGAGCAGATTATACTACTCAAAAAGCTGATTTTATGAAAGCAGGAAAGCAGTCTGAAATCATTAAAAAGGTAGAATCAATGGGTTTGGAAGAAAACAAAGTGCCACCAACCAAAATTGTGGTAGAAGAATAAGATAAACTGCTAATGTTTATATCTTAATACTGTTGATTAATTTACTGAAATTGCTTGGGTCTATACCAATGTAATTTGCTAAGTATTTATGTGGCACAATTTGTAAAATGTGTGGACTTCTTCGTAATAATTGCTGAAACTTTTCTTCCGACGAAAAGCATTGTAGTTCTACCAATCTCTCTAATATACCAGAAAAAGCTCCCGTTAATCCTTTTCGTAATAAAACTTCTATAGATGGTTTGCTGGTCAACAATTCCTCTATTTGAGAATATGAAGCCCGCAAAAAAATGGATGGACTTAGCGTTTCATAATAGTATTTTGAAGGTTTTTGATTCATCATTGAATCCAACACTCCACCGAAATTTGCTTGATAAGAGAATACCAAAGTCGCTTCACGATGATGCTCGTCCAAATAATACAATCTTTGTAAGCCCTCCAATACAAAATACAAATACTTTTCCACACTCCCAGCTTGTGTTAACACTTCTTTTCTTTTTGCAGTATAAGGTTTAAACAAAGCATAGAAAGCCTCAAAGTCTTCTTCTGATAACGGATGAATATGATTGACTGTTTGTTGTAGTAAAAGCTTTTGATGATTCATTGTTTATTACATTGGGAATAAAGCGAAGATAAGGCAATTTGTAAATTGAATAGGTTGAAATTATCATAGTACTAGCAATTTTTATGAGATTAATTTTCATGTTGTAACAAAAAGAGAAATTTTTGTCAATACTTTAGGCTATAGTTTAAGAAGATTGAGAAATCTATTTTTTAACAATAGTTAAGTTTTTCAAAAGATGAAAATATGTATTTTTTCATTCTGATGGAATTTTTCCTATAAGCGAAGAGATTTTCCGTATAGGAAACAGAGCATTTCTTATACGAAAAATTGTTTTTCCTATAGGAAATGAAAGTTTTCCTGTAGGATATAAGCATTTTCTATAAGCGAAACTATTTTTCCTATAGATAATAAATCATTTCTTATAAGCGAAACTATTTTTCCTATAGATAATAAATCATTTCTTATAAGCGAAACTATTTTTCCTATAGATAATAAATCATTTCTTATAAGCGAAACTATTTTTCCTATAGATGATAAATCATTTCTTATAAGTGAAACTATTTTTCCTATAGATGATAAATCATTTCTTATAAGCGAAATCATTTTTCCTATAGATGATAAATCATTTCCTATAGGCGAAACCATTTTTCCTACAGGAAATAAAGCTAAATAAATCATTAAAGGCTGATGTTAGATATTTTTACATTTTGAATAATAGCTTTTAAACACCATAATTACAGATGGATAATTAACCAATGTAAGCGACAGAAAAGGCTTGAAATATTAAAGAACCTCATTAAATTGAAGCAAATAATACTTTTAAACAATTTAATTTATCATGAAAATTAATCGACACATTTTAACGCTTTCTTTGTTGTTTATTGCTTTGATAGACAATCACTTGCATGCCCAAACTTGGGAGAAAATTTATTCTGAAAACAATTGTACTAAGCGATTAGAAAATACATTAGCTGCTGTTGGGGATAAATTAGTTTTATTGGGTGGAAGAACAGTGAAATCTACCGAAGTATTTGACATTAAAACAAAAACTTGGACTAAACTTGCAGATGCACCCTTAGAAATACATCATTTACAAGCTGTTACTTTTCAAAATGAAGTTTATGTAATGGGAGCTTTGACGGGACAATATCCGCATGAAACGCCCATCCCTAATATTTACATTTTTAATCTTCAAAAGAATGAATGGAGAAAAGGACCAGAAATTCCTAGCGATAGATTAAGAGGTTCTGCGGGTTGTGTAGTGTATAAAAATAAAATTTATATGGTTTGTGGTATTCAGGATGGACATTGGGACGGTCACGTTGCATGGTTAGATGAATATGACCCACAGAAAAATACTTGGCGTAAGCTTGCCGACGCTCCGCATGTTCGTGACCACTTGAGTGTAGCCGTGATTAAAGATAAATTATACTTGGCGGGAGGCAGACGTTCAACAGCTAAGATTAATCAAGTATTAAATCTAACAGAAGCTGCTGTAGATGTTTATGATTTTAAGCAGAAGACATGGGAAACATTGCCCGAAAACTTAAACATTCCAACACAAAGAGCGGGCTATTCAGCAGTAGCATTAGGGAATAAAGTGTTGATTATTGGTGGCGAAAGCCCTGCGCAAGTTCCTGCACATAGCGAAGTAGAAGCTTATGATGTTGATAAAAAAGTATGGTTAAAATATCCAAGTTTAAATCAAGGTCGTCATGGAACAGGAGCAGTTGTGGTAAAAGGGAAAGTTTATACCATAGCAGGTTCAGGAAACAGAGGTGGAGGACCTGAACTTGAAGCGATTGAAGTGTTGGTTAAGGAATAGCTAGTTGTAATTAAAATAATAAGTAAGAGGTTCATTTAAGGTTTTATTTCAATGTTAATTTATATAGATGAAGCCTTTATCTGAATGATAATCAAAGGATAGTAGATTGAGAAATATTTCAATCTACTATTTTCATTTCATCCCCTTCATGCTTTCTTCAAGCCTAATTTCCAATTTTTAGTATATTTGTGGATATTGTAGCGTGAAAATACGTGCTGAAGCGTTTCTCTATCAGATTTCTTATATCAATGAACATCAAAAAAGACATAGTAATGAGGCTACGCCTCGTGTTTTTGCTAATCCTTTGCTTTGCAGGAGGTATCATTTGGCGTATTGTTCAATTGCAAAATATTGAAGGTGAAAAATGGCGTAAAGCATCTAGTCTCAGATACGTTAGTGAAAGAACGATTGAAGCTGTTCGTGGGAATATTTATGCAGACGATGGTAGTTTGCTGGCTACTTCTTTGCCTAAATATCGTTTAGGTTTCGACCCGCTCGTTTCTTTATCAGATAAAAACAAAAGGATTTTTGATGATGGAATCGAAGAACTTTGTAAAAAGCTCTCCAACTTTTATGGTGATAAAGATTGGAAAGATTATTACTCTATGATTAATCTGGCTCGTCATGAAAAAGACCGATACATTCTTTTAAACAATTCTTTGATTGACTTTCAAGATGTAAAAATGATGAAGAAATGGCCTATTTTCAAAGAAGGAAAGTATAAAGGCGGTGTAGTTTTTGAAAAAGTAAATGTGCGTTATAATCCTTTTGGTAAAATGGGTTTCCGTACTATTGGTTATAAAAAAGACAAAGAAAAAGTAGGGATTGAAAACAGTTTTGATAGTCAATTAGCGGGAGTTCCGGGTAAAGGTATTTTTGAAAAGATAGGACAAGGAAGTTTTCGTCCGATAGATGGCGGAGAAGAAGCTATTCCTATTCCCGGTTTAGATATTCACACCACTATTAATGTGAATATTCAAGACGTTGCAGAAAGTTCTTTATTGAGAGCTTTGAAAAGGTCGGGTGCAGATAAAGGTTGCGTAGTTGTGATGGAAGTAGCCACAGGAGAAATCAAAGCAATGACCAACCTTACTAGAATGCGTGATACTTCTAATTATGCAGAAACTTATAATCATGCAGTATTAGGGTTGACCGATCCGGGTTCTGTATTCAAATTAGCTTCGATGGTTGCTTTGATGGAAGAATGGAATCTATCTAATGATGAACTAGTAGAAACAGGAGATGGAAAAATAAAAATAGGAGATAAGATTCTGGAAGATTCTAAAACAACAGGTTACGGAACAATAACAGCCCAATCTGTTTTTGAACATTCTTCAAATGTTGGTACAGCCAAATTGATGTTAAAGTATTTTGGAAAAGGAAATGAAAAGAAGTATTACAAAAAATTACATGATTTTCATTTAGATCAAAGACTGAATTTTCAATTAAGACCTGATGCCATTCCAAGAATTAGTCCACCGAAAAAAGGGGATATTACAGGTTTACCTTGGAATTCTATCGGATATGGAATGTTACTGACGCCCCTTCAAATGTTAACCTTTTATAATGCCATTGCAAATGATGGCAAATGGATTCAGCCCATTATCGTAAAAGAAACAAGAGTAGCGGATAAAGTAGAAGATGATTTCAAACTAAAACAAGAAGTAGATGAAAACCCGATTTGTTCAGAAGAAACACTTAAAAAAGTAAGAAAAATGCTTGAAGGTGTGGTAGAAAGAGGAACAGCATCGAACATCAAAAATGATTTATATAAAATTGCAGGAAAAACAGGTACTTCTCAAAAACTAATCAATGGCAAGTATCGTAAAGGAATGTATTATACTTCATTCATTGGTTATTTTCCTGCAGATGCACCCAAGTACAGTTGTGTAGTAGCGATTGATAATCCGAGAGGTGTAAAAAGAGAAGCTCTTTTTGCAAGTGATGCTTCGGCACCAGTGTTTAAAGAAATTGCAGATAAGATTTATGCTTGTGATATTCAAATGCACAAATTATTGGCAAAAGGTGCAAACGGAGGAGTAAAGCTTACAAGTCAGAAGCAGATTGCCCATACTTCAGACATTAAGGCAATCAATGAAGAATTTGGTATTGAAAGAAAACCAAGTAACGAAGGTTGGGCAGTAATGCAAGCTGAAAGCGGTAAAGTACATTATGAAGAACATAGTAATCCTAAAAATAAAGTACCTGATTTAAGAGGAATGTCTCTGAGAGATGCACTTTATGTTTTAGAAAACAAAGGTTTTAAAGTAAGTTACTCGGGTTTTGGGAAAGTAAAGAGCCAATCCATTCCTCCGGGAGTAATTGCTGCGAAGAATAGAACCATTGGTTTAGTGTTGAATTAGAAGTAAATAGTTGTGAATTGTGAATGATGAGTTGTGAATTTAGGAGGTTAAATTGTAGCAACAATTTACAAAAGAACAGTACATCAACATTTTTGACTCGCAATTCATCACTCACAATTCACAACTCGTACTGATTAAAAATAAAATTCCTTTTAAATATTTATTATGCAAATCCTGTCCAATCTTCTTAAAAATATTCAAACGATTACCATCATTGGTGATTCGTCAGTAGAAGTATCCTCTATTATTATTGATTCTCGTGTGGTGACAGAAGGGTCAATGTTTGTTGCTTTAAAAGGAACACAAGTAGATGGACATACTTTTATTGAAAAAGCAATTGGATTGGGAGCGAAATCAATTCTTTGTGAAGATTTACCTGAAGTACAAGCAGAAAACATTACTTATATCCAAGTAAAAGATGCTTCAGAAACATTGGGTTATGTAGCTTCTACATTTTATGGTAATCCTTCAGCGAAATTAAAATTAGTTGGCATCACAGGAACTAATGGAAAGACGACAACCGTAATGTTATTATTCCGTTTGTTTCGTCAATTAGGTTATCGTTGTGGTTTGATTTCAACTGTTCAAAATCAGATTGATGAAGAAGTAATTCCATCAACACATACCACGCCCGATGCTGTAAGTTTGAATAAACTTTTGGCAGAGATGATTCAAGCTGGCTGTACTCACGCTTTTATGGAAGTAAGTTCTCATTCAGTGGTGCAACATCGTATTACAGGAGTAACTTTTGCAGGAGCAATTTTCTCGAATATTACGCACGACCATCTCGATTTCCACGGAACATTCGATAATTATATCAAAGCCAAAAAAGGCTTTTTTGATGCTTTACCCAAAACAGCTTTTGCATTAATCAATGTAGATGACCGTCGTGGTTCGGTAATGGTTCAAAATACCAAAGCAAGTATCAAAACGTACTCTTTAGAAACGCTTGCTACAGTAAAAGGCAGAATCGTTTCAGATAGTATTTATGGCTTGCAAATGGAAATAGATGGACGAGAAATACATTTCCAGCTTATCGGTACTTTCAATGCTTATAATTTAATGGCAATTTATGGTGCAGCTACTTTATTGGGCGAAGACCCAGACGAAGTATTGGTTGAAATGTCTGGTTTGAAAACCGCACCGGGAAGGTTTGAACAAATCGTTTCTATTAAAGACAGAAAAATAGGCATTGTAGATTATGCTCATACGCCAGATGCGCTAGAAAATGTGTTGAAAACTATCAAGCAAATTAAAGGAGATGACCAACAAATAATTACTGTAGTAGGTTGTGGAGGAAACAGAGATGCTACCAAGCGACCAATCATGGCAAAAATTGCTTGTAATTTATCTAACAAAGTAATCTTGACTTCTGATAATCCAAGAAAGGAAGACCCAATGGAGATTTTAGCACAAATGCAAAAAGGAGTTCCGCCGATTGATTTCAAGAAAACTAAAACGATTGAAGATAGAAAAGAAGCCATTTTTTATGCAGTAAATACTTTGGCACAAGCAGGAGATATTATTTTAGTAGCTGGGAAAGGACATGAAACTTATCAGGACATACAAGGAGTGAAACACGATTTTGATGATAGATTAGTATTGAAAGAAGCTTTTGCGAACTAACAAAAGTTTTCAACAAAAGAGATAAAGGATTAGCAACTGAATATTGCTTTAAAACTCAATAACATTAGTAAATTTGCTTCTGTGTTTATTTTTTAAAAGCTATTTGAGTCTGTCCTCATAATTTTTCGCCATCATTCTAACCAAATTATTATGCTTTATTATTTATTTGATTATTTAGACAAACACTTCAATTTTCCTGGAGCGGGTTTGTTTCAATACATCACTTTCCGTGCTTTTGCAGCGGTAATTACCTCTTTAGGAATTGCGGCGATATGGGGAAAAACAGTTATCAACTTACTCAGAAAATTACAAATTGGCGAAGCCATCAGAGATTTAGGTTTAGAAGGACAAATGCAAAAAAAGGGAACTCCAACAATGGGAGGATTCATCATTTTGCTTTCATTAATTGTGCCTACACTTTTGTTTGCCAAGCTCGATAATATTTATATCATCTTATTATTAGTAACAGCAGTTTGGTTAGGTGCTGTAGGTTTTATTGATGATTATATTAAAGTATTCAAAAAGAATAAAGAAGGACTTTCGGGTAAATTCAAAATTGTTGGTCAGATTGGTTTAGGTTTAATTGTAGGACTTACGATGTGGTTTAACGATGGCATTAAAGTACGTTTTTACGAAAAAGCTAAGATTGCTTCGAACATTGGAGAAGTACAAAAATTTACCGATTCAAAAGCTCTGATTTCAACTGTACCTTTCTTGAAAAACAACCAATTTGATTATAGTTATTTGATTCCAGACTTTTTAGGATTAGATGAATATACTTGGGTAGTTTATGTAATTGCAGTGATTTTTATCATTACGGCGGTATCGAACGGAGCTAATATTACAGATGGCATTGATGGATTAGCCGCAGGAACTTCAATGATTATCGGAATCGGTTTAGCAGTATTAGCTTACGTTTCTGGAAATAAAGTATTTTCACAATACTTGAATGTAATGTTTATTCCTAATTCAGGAGAGTTAGCTGTTTTTTGTGCCGCCTTTGTCGGGGCTTGTATTGGTTTTTTATGGTACAATTCATTTCCAGCACAAGTATTTATGGGCGATACTGGTAGCTTAATGTTAGGTGGAATCATCGCTACTTTGGCCATTGTAATCAGAAAAGAATTGTTGATTCCTGTGCTTTGTGGTATTTTCTTGATAGAATTACTCTCTGTAATTATGCAAGTGAGTTATTTTAAATATACAAAAAAGAAGTTTGGCGAAGGGCGAAGGATTTTCCTGATGTCACCATTGCATCACCATTTTCAGAAAAAAGGCTACCATGAAGCGAAATTGGTAACCCGTTTCTGGATTATCTGTATTCTTTTAGTCGTAATATCAGTAGTAACTTTGAAATTACGATAGCATTTAAAGAACTGGTTTCCCAAAAAACACTTTCGGCAAACCGAAAGTGTTTTTTGTTTTTAACCTAATAATAAACGTTTTTCTTAATTCACATGAATATACGACCATTCGTAAAAACTTTCCAGATTTTATAATGAGACAAAAAACTAATTTGTAATTTTGACGTTATTAATTTGTGAAGTTTAGTCAATCAAGCTTACCAATGCAGTACAGCAAATTAGCGAGATTACATTAAGTTTGTTTTGTATTGAGATGACGTACACATAAATGGTAAGTTGAAATACTTATTTAATTTTATCTTTTTAGTAAATCATAGCATATCATGTTAATCAAGATCATCCTCATCATTTTATTTATCATATTCATTTTTCCAAGTTTGTTAAAATGGGCTTTTAGAGGATTTGTGGTTTCTCAAATCAATAAAGCACAGCAAGACTTTCAGCAACAACAACGTACTCAACATTCGTCTAATCATAAAAATAAAAGAGAAGGACAAATTGACGTTGATTATGTACCTACTAAAAAAGGAAAAGGAACTGAAAACTTCAATGGAGGTGAATATATAGATTATGAAGAGGTAAAATAAACCTCTTCGCTACACTTATGTTGATGAATTTTATCATCTTATAACAAACAGGGGTATTCGTATCATTATTCTTCTGATTTGTCTAAAATCAAGTTTAAAAATTTTGATTTCATGATAAAAATTGTATTTTTGTTAAACGTGAATTTGTACTTTTTGTGGAATTAAGCCCAAAACATATTCTTTTTTGCATTAAATGCACATTTTTGATACTTTTCTTCATCAAAACAAATCCAATATCTGCGAGTAAAAATAGTACTAATCTAAGTTTTTTTGTTGATGAACATAGCGTTATTTTAAATAACAATTCGATATTATCTTCTAAGGATTTCTCTAAAATGAATGGCTTTTCATGCCAAAACAATAATAACTCATCAAAGCGATACAAGTCATTAAAAGCCTTACGTAATCATGCTTATTTTTTCTCATTAGAAAACCTCATTTTGGGTTTTGATGATTCTGATTTGGATGATGACGAACAACAACAAGTTCAAAAAAAAACAAAGACTTCAAAACGTAACAGAACAGCTTGTATAGGTAATATCTTTAGCCCAGCTGATACTTTTATATTTGATATTAATAATCTTCATGAGACGAAAAGTAATTTCATCTACAAAGATGCTCATTACCTCGACGTCATTATTTTATTCCACTCACCACCCCCAGAATACTCCCTTTTTTTAGTGGCTTAGTATTCCAAAAACTTTCTTAAAAATTTGTGTTAATGATTGATAGAGCCTTCGTTCCTTACGAAGATTTATCGCTATGGCTATTCTTTTTTGAAAGATTTTGATCCGTAAAATCTTAATGTATTGTAAAACTGAAAATTTATTCAGTATCTCAGAAACTCCTAGAAAAGTTTCCTGATAGCGTATTGATTTTTGATAAAACATCTCACTCTTTTTAGTGAGGAAGACTTTATTGGGTTTTGCCTAAAGCACTCTATTTACCCAAATGTATTTATTCACTTAATTTATTTATGTAATGAAAAAAGTATTCATGCTTACATGCTTCAGTGCTGTTTTATTGATGACGGCATGTTCAACAAACAAAGACAGTAAAGAAAAACAAGAAGAATTTCCGACGACTAACCCAATCGTCATTGATACAGAGTACAATAATGATTATGTGTCAGACATCAACGCTATCAAGAATGTAGAAATTCGTGCGAGAGTAAAAGGTTATATCGAAAAAATTTATGTGGACGAAGGGAAATTTGTAAAGCAAGGACAAATATTATTTAGCATCAGTAGTCAAGAATATAAAGAAGAAATCTTGAAGGCAAAAGCATTGCTAAAAAGTGCTATTGCAGAAGCAAAAGCAGCAGAATTGAATCTGCAAAATGTGAAATTGTTGGTTGATAAAAATGTAGTTTCTAAAACAGAATATGAAATGGCAAAAGCAAAATTAGATGCTTTGAATGCCAGAATTGAAGAAGCACAGTCGCATGAAACAAGTGCTAAATTAAAATTATCATTTACTGAAATCAAAGCACCATTTGATGGCATTGTTGATAGAATTCCGAACAAAATAGGAAGTTTAATCGACGAAGGAACATTACTAACCACAATTTCAGACAACCAAGAAGTATTTGCTTACTTCAATGTATCTGAAAAAGAATATTTAGAGTTTGCTAAAACCATCAGAGAATCTGCAAAAAGCGAAGTGTCTCTAATTTTGGCGAATAACGAAACACATAATTATAAAGGAAATATTGAAACGATTGAGGGAGAGTTTGATAAAAATACAGGAAGCATTGCTTTTAGAGCTCGTTTTTCAAATCCTGAAAAAATATTAAAACATGGTTCAAGCGGTAAAGTAAGAATTAAAAATAATGTAAAAGGTGCGTTAGTGATTCCGCAGAAATCAACTTTTGAAATTCAAGATAAGATTTTTGTGTATGTGTTGGATAAAGACAATAAAATACAAACCAGAAGCATAGTACCAAGGTTGAGAATCCCACATTTGTATGTCATAGAATCAGGCGTTACAACAAGTGATAGAATTATTTATGAAGGTATTCAGAATGTGAAAGATGGCATGAAAGTCATTCCAGAAATGATTTCGATGACAAAAATTATTGATGATTTAAGAAATAAGTAATCATCATCTTTCAAGCTGTAATCGACATTATCAGTATTGAAATGTTTCGATTAAATATCTTTCATCAATCCAAAGACGAAAAAATATGTTTACAACATTCATCAATAGGCCAGTGCTGTCAATCGTAATTTCCCTGATAATTCTATTATTAGGGCTTTTAGCAATGACACAACTGCCCGTTACACAGTTCCCAGATATTGCTCCACCAGCAGTAACGGTTACAACAAAATATACAGGTGCCAATGCCGAAGTATGTGCCAAAGCAGTAGTTACACCTTTAGAGCGTGCCATCAATGGTGTTCCCGGAATGACTTATATGACATCCGTTTCAGGTAATGATGGAACAAGTATCGTACAAGTATATTTTCAAGTAGGAACAGACCCAGATTTAGCGGCTGTAAACGTGCAGAACAGGGTTTCAACAGTTTTGGATGAATTACCCGAAGAAGTAATTAAAGCGGGGGTTTCTACCGAAAAAGAAGTAAACAGTATGTTGATGTACCTAAACATCATGACGAGTGATACTACTGCGGATGAGAAATTCCTGTACAATTTTACTGACATTAACATTCTTGCAGAATTAAAAAGAATTGATGGAGTAGGTTTTGCCGACATCATGGGGCAACGTGAATATTCTATGCGTGTGTGGTTAAAACCAGATAGAATGACAGCCTATAATGTTTCGGCAGAAGACATCATGAATGCCCTAAGAAGCCAAAACGTTGAAGCTGCACCCGGAAAAATTGGAGAAAGCTCTGGTAGAAAAGCACAGTCTTTACAGTATGTATTACGTTACACAGGTAAATACACCAAAATTGAACAGTATGAAAATGTAATCATCAAGGCTAATCCTAACGGAGAAATACTTCGTTTAAAAGAAGTTGCTGATATAGAATTTGGCTCGCTTGATTATGACGTACTTTCTAAAGAAAATGGAAAACCGTCTGCGGCGATTATCTTGAAACAAAGACCGGGTTCAAATGCGAGTCAAGTAATTGCAAATGTAAAGAAAAGAATGGCTGAGTTAAAAGTAGCAACTTTCCCTCCCGGAATGGACTACAATATCAGTTATGACGTTTCTCGTTTCTTGGATGCCTCTATTCACGAAGTAATCAAAACCCTTATTGAAGCCTTTATTTTGGTGGCTTTGGTTGTATTTATTTTCTTACAAGATTTCCGCTCTACTTTGATTCCTGCATTAGCAGTACCTGTTTCTTTGATTGGTACTTTCTTCTTTATGCAGATTTTCGGGTTTTCGATTAACTTATTAACCCTTTTCGCATTAGTATTAGCTATCGGGATTGTAGTGGATAATGCCATTGTTGTTGTGGAAGCAGTACACGCAAAAATGGAAACAGAACATCTGGATGCCAGAGAAGCAACGATTTCATCTATGAACGAAATCAGCGGAGCTATTGTAGCGATTACTTTGGTAATGACAGCCGTGTTTATTCCTGTTGCATTTCTATCTGGCCCAGTTGGGGTTTTCTATCGGCAGTTCTCTATTACCATGGCGATTGCCATCGTGATTTCTGGAGTAAATGCCTTGACATTAACGCCAGCACTTTGTGCCATTATGTTGAAAAACAATCATGGGAAGCCTAAAAAAGCAACCTTGGTAAGCAGATTTTTTGACCAATTCAATAAGAAATATGATGGTTTGTCAGATGGATACAAATCATTATTAGGTTCGATTGCTAATAGAAGAGTTGTTACTTTCTTGATGTTAATTTTCTTTATTGTCGCTACTTGGGGTACAAATATCTTTTTACCTTCTGGCTTTATTCCAACCGAAGACCAAGGTACAGTTTATGCTAACGTAACTACTCCGTCAGGTTCAACAGTTGAAAGAACGGAAGCCGTAATGGATGAAATTCAGAAAGCAACAACTGAAATAGAAGCAGTAGAATCAATTTCTACTTTATCAGGTTTTAGTTTGTTGACAGATGGTTCTGGAGCTTCTTTCGGGATGGGGATGATTAACCTAAAAGCTTGGGAAGAAAGGAAAGAATCTGTTGATGATGTGGTTGAGATTTTGAAAGAAAAAACTAAAAATATCAAAGATGCAAGTATTCAGTTTTTCCCACCGCCAGCAGTACCAGGTTATGGTAATGCCAGCGGTTTTGAATTAAGAGTACAAGACAGAACAGGTAGTGGTGATTTACAAAAACTTCAAAAAGTAACAGAAACTTTTATTGAAGAATTGAACAAACGTCCAGAAATTCAGAATGCTTTTACCAGTTTTGATGCGAGTTTTCCACAATATTTAATCAATGTGGATAACGATAAAGCTGCACAAAAAGGAGTTTCTGTGAATAATGCAATGGATAATTTACAGTCTTTAATTGGTAGTTTCTATGCAACAAACTTTATTCGTTTTGGACAAATGTATAAAGTAATGATTCAGGCATTGCCAAAATACCGTGCGCAACCAGATGATATTTTAAGAATGTATGTAAAAAATGATAAAGGTGAAATGGTCCCTTATTCTGCTTTTATCAGAGTAGAACGAGTTTACGGACCAGAACAGCTTACTCGCTATAATATGTACACTTCGGCGATGATTAACGGTGAACCTGCTCCGGGTTTTAGTAGTGGTAAAGCCATTGAAGCCATCAAAGAAGTAGCTTTAGAAAAACTTCCTAAAGGATATACTTATGATTGGTCGGGGATGACAAGAGATGAAATCTTATCAGGCGACCAAGCTATTTATATTTTTATCATTTGTTTGGTCTTCGTTTATCTTCTATTGGCTGCCCAGTACGAAAGCTTCTTATTGCCAATTCCAGTAATTCTTTCTTTGCCAACGGGTATATTCGGAGCATTTGCTTTACTCTTAGTTTTAGGTTTACAGAACAACATTTATGCACAAGTAGCACTTGTCATGCTGATTGGTTTATTGGGTAAAAATGCCATTTTGATTGTAGAGTTTGCCATTTTAAAACAAAAAGAAGGGCGTACTCCACTTGAAGCCGCTATTGAAGGAGCAGTATCAAGATTAAGACCAATTTTAATGACTTCTTTTGCCTTCATTGCAGGACTAATTCCTTTGATGACAGCATCTGGTGCTGGTGCTATCGGTAACAGAACCATCGGTTCGGCAGCAGCAGGCGGTATGCTTTTCGGAACAGTATTTGGCGTAATAATCATTCCCGGATTGTACGTGATTTTTGCAACAATGGCACTGAAAAAAACTAAGAAAAATAAGAAAGAAGAATTAATTCTTAATTAGAAAATGATGATTAAACTAAAATATTATTTACTCTCTTTTGGGCTTTTCTTGGCGTTGATGTTTACGAATTGTAAACCCTTGAAAACCTACAAACAGCCTTTGTTGAAAACAATGCCTGAATCTTATAACAGTAAAAAGGATTCAACCAACGATGCAGCGATTAATTGGAAAAGCTATTTTACAGATGAAACGCTGATTGCTTTGATTGACACAGCTTTGACCAATAATATTGATTTGTTAATGACTTTGCAAAAAATTGAAATGGCGCAACAGCAACTCAACTTTGCAAAAGTGTTAGGAAAACCATTTGTGAATGCTGGAGTTTCGGTCGGACAAAAAAGATTTGGAAAATATACGATGGATGGAGTGGGAAACTACGACACCAATTTTTCAAATAATATTACCGACGACCAAAAAATATCAGAACATCTTCCTGATTTTAATATTGGCTTACAAAGTTCTTGGGAAGTTGATATTTGGGGTAAATTGCGCAATAAAAAAATGGCAGCCATTGCTCGTTATTTAGCAAGTGTTGAAGGTAAAAACTGGATTATAACTAATTTGATTTCTGAGATTTCAGCAAGTTATTATAGCCTGATTGCTTTGGATAATGAATTAGATATTATCAAAGAAACCAGAAATCTTCAATTGAATGAGTTGCAAATTATTAAAGCGCAAAAAGAAGCTGGTTATGCCAACGAATTAGCGGTGAAGCAATTTGAATCGAGAATTCTCAATACAAGAAGTTTAGAAGTAGAAATTTTGCAATCGATTGTTGAAATTGAAAATAAAATCAACTTTTTGTTAGCGAGGTATCCGCAACCTATTTTTCGTGATAAATTGCAATTTACCAAACCTTTGCCAACGCAAATCCGAATGGGAATTCCGACACAATTATTGAGAAATCGCCCAGATGTGAAAAAAGCAGAGTATGAAGTAATGGCAGCCAAAGCAGATGTTGAAGCGGCACGTTTGGCTTTTTATCCTTCATTAAATATCAATGCGAATGTTGGATTCCAAACCTTTAATCCAGCTTATGTTGTTTCTCCACAGTCAATCGCCTACAATCTTTTAGGTGGTTTGTCGGCTCCAGTAATCAACAGAAAAGGATTAAATGCAGATTTCGGCATGGCGAATGCCATTCAAACAGAAGCTTTGTATAATTATCAAAAAAGTATCATTGGCGCTTATACAGAGGTTTATAATGAGATGTCGAACATTAAAAATCTTAATTTAATTCAGGAATTAAAGAGCCAAGAAGTAAGTATTTTAACGGAATCTATCGTTACTTCTACCGATTTATTTAAAACTGGTAGAGCCACTTACTTAGAAGTTTTAATCACTCAAACCAATGCTTTACAAGCCAGAATCGAATTGATAAATGTGAAAAAACAACAATACGATGCCGTTGTGAATATTTATAAAGCATTAGGCGGAGGTTGGAGATAAATTGTTTTGGGATTCTTCATAGAGGAATATTTCCTTAAAAGAAGAATCCCATTTACAACATCGACAAATGTAAGTGAATGGTATTTTTGAGAAAATAGCGAAGGAAATGTTTCCAAATAATTTCCTTAAATTCGTATCATCAATAAATTAAAATTACCTTTCATGAAAAAAAATACACTTCTAATCAGCATCTTATGTTTATCAGCTACTTTTTTCCAGACAAATGCTCAGAAAATCGCTGAAAAATATGCTAAAACCATTACGGTAAAAGACCTAAGAAAACACCTGACTTTTATCGCTTCAGATAGTCTAAAAGGACGAGACACAGGTTCGCCAGAACAAAAAGTAGCCGCAGAATATATTGCCAAACAATTCAGTAATTATGGCTTTAAAGCTCCCGTAAATGGAAAATCGCATCTTCAATTGGTAGATTTAGTAAAACGTGGTTGGGGCGATTTTTACTTAAAAACAAAGAATAAAGAATTCAAATACTTATCAGATTTCATAGCTAACAGTATTTCGCCAATGCCACAAGAAGAAAACTTTGAAACGGTTTTTGTAGGATACGGGATTGAAGATAAAGCTTTGAACGATTACGAAAGCACAAAAGTAAACGGTAAAATCGTAGTCGCTTTTGAAGGAGAACCACGTTTGGCCGATGGAAGTTATTTGATTTCTGGGAATACAGAAATGTCGAAATGGAGTAAAGGCGATGCATGGAAGGAAAAAATGGCAACTGCCAAAAGTAAAGGAGCGAAGGCTTTATTGTTGATTTCAAAACAAAGTGTTGAGGAATTTGAAAAAGTAATTAAGCAACGCCAAACGATGTTAAAGCGTTTTGGAAATGCCAGAATTAACTTTGCAGAAGAGAAAGACCCACAAAGTTCAGATTTCGCAGTTTTGACGATTGGACAAACAATGGCAGCCGATTTATTCAATACTACTGTTGCTGAATTAAGTAATCTGAAAGAAAAGGCAATTACTAAAAGTGTTGCTAATCAATTGGAGAAACAATCTGTAAAGATTAAAATTGAAAGAACTGTTCAGCCTGTTGAAACTTATAACGTATTAGGATATTTAGAAGGAACGGATAAAAAAGATGAATTAGTGATTGTTACTTCTCATTATGACCACGTAGGAGTAACCGATGGGAAAATCTATAATGGTGCTGATGATGATGGTTCTGGAACGGTTTCGGTTTTGGAAGTAGCTCAAGCATTTAGTGAAGCTGCAAAATCAGGAAATAAACCAAGAAGAAGTATGCTTTTCATGACGGTTACTGGCGAAGAAAAAGGCTTGTTGGGTTCTGAATATTATGTAAGACATCCAGTTTTTCCATTAGAAAGTACAGTTTGTGACATTAATATCGACATGGTTGGTAGAACCGACAAAGAACATGAAGGTAAAGGTGATTATATTTATGTGATTGGTTCAGATAAACTTTCTTCAGAATTGCACGCTTCTTTGATTGAACAAAATGCAAAGCATAATCCAATTGATTTAGATTTTCGTTTCAACGACCCGAACGACCCAAATCGCTTCTATTATCGTTCAGACCATTACAATTTTGCCAAAAATAAAATCCCAGTAGCGTTTTTCTTCAATGGTGTGCACGACGATTATCACCAACCGACCGACGATGTTGAGAAAATAGAATTTGATAAAATGGAGAAAAGAGCCAAGTTAGTATTCTATTTAGCTTGGGATATTGCTAATCGTGATAAGAGAATCGTGGTAGATTCAGATAAAAAATAGGTTTCTCTTTCTGTCATTTTACGTTAATCTGATAAATCTAGGCTTCAATTTGTGAATAAATATTCCAGATTGAAGCCTAGATTTGTTAATCCATTTATGAAAAAATACTTCTTTTTACTTCTTCCGTTTTTTGCGGCTGTTTCTGATAAACAGACGGTTACTTATTTCGCCGATACAATTTCCACTGAAAACTTAGAAAAACACTTGAGTTTTTTGGCAAGCGATAGTTTAAGAGGTCGTCTGACGGGTTCAAAAGAACAGAAAATTGCGGCTGTGTATCTGGCAAAGTATTTTCAAGAAAATGGACTGAAAGCAATTGTTGCTCAGAATACTTCTGATTCCTCATTTTTCCAGTCGTTTTACATCAAAAAATATTTTGGAGGACAACATAGTATTATGTTGAATCCTACCAATAAAATGAGCCGAGCAAAGAATGTAATTGCTACCGAAAACGTAATAGGCTTTTTGGAAGGAACTGATAAAAAGGAGGAAGTATTGGTTATTTCTGCACATTACGACCATATCGGCACCAAAAATGGAACAGTATTCAACGGTGCTGACGATGATGGTTCTGGAACAGTAGCGATGATGGAAATGGCGAGAGTATTTTCAGAAGCTAAAAAGCAAGGGAAAAGTCCAAGAAGAAGTATTTTGTTTATCGCATTTGCAGGAGAAGAATATGGACTTTTAGGTTCAGAGTATTATACAGAAAAGCCCGTTATTCCATTAAAAAATACGATTTGTGATTTGAACATTGATATGATTGGAAGGATAGACGAACTCCATGCCAATCAAAAAAACTATGTTTATTTGATTGGTTCAGATAAAATTTCTCAAGAATTGCATGCTCTGAGCGAACGTAATAATGCACTTTTTACAAACCTGAAATTAGATTATAGCTATAATTCAGAATCGCACCCACAACAATTATACTATCGCTCAGACCATTATAATTTTGCTAAAAATCGTATTCCAATCATTTTTTACTTCGATGGCGAACATCCAGATTATCATCAATCTACCGATGATGTGGATAGAATAGATTTTGAATTACTCAAAAAAAGAACTCAATTGGTATTTTACACCGCATGGGATATTGCCAATCGAGAAGGAACATTGAATTAATTATTGCCCAAGAATTGCTTTTTCGATTACTTCTGGAAAATGTTTATGTTCTAATACTTGTCCTTTTTTAGCAACATCTTCAGGCGTATCGGTTGGCAAAACTGGATAGGAAGCTTGGAAAATGATAGCGCCTTCGTCGTAATGTTCGTTAACCAAATGAATAGTAATACCCGATTCTGTTTCTTTGTTTTCTACCACAGCTTCATGCACAAAATGCCCGTACATGCCTTTTCCTCCAAATTTTGGTAAAAGTGCTGGATGAATATTGATAATTTTATTTGGAAACGCTTCTACTACATTTTTAGGAACAAGCCATAAAAAGCCCGCTAAAATTACCCAGTCGATGTGGTTTTCTTTCAGAATATCAACTACTTCACCAGACTTGAATTGTTGACGATTGAACATTACCAAAGGAATATTTAATCGTTCGGCTCTTTGAATTACACCCGCTTCAGGATTATTACAAAGAAAAAGTTTTACGTTGATTTCTTTCGAATCTGAAAAGTATTCAACGATGCGTTCGGCATTTGAGCCTGAACCAGAAGCGAAAATGGCAATATTTTTAGACAAAACAGATTGGATTTAACAAATTTCAAACAAATTTAAGGATAGAATTACAACCTAGCCCAACTTTTAGGTGTCTTTGTTTCAACTTAAATATCTAAATCATGAAAAAGAATATTTATCGTACTGTAGCAGTTGCTCTATTAACAACACTTGTTTGGGCTTGTGGCGTAACACTTGACCCAACGCCTTTGTGCGGATGTTCGCCAGTTCCTAGTCTGAGTGACATCATGGTTGGAAAATGGAATTTTGTCGGTTATGTCAAAGAAGATAGTTTGGTGATTGAAAAAGAGTTAGTGAAGACAAGCACAGCAAAGTTTCCTGTTGATTTGGAGATAGCTCGTAGTAATACAGCCCAAAATGCCAACGATTTAACAATCAATGGAAAATCAGCTGTTAATACCTATAATGGAAGTATGACTCTAGCTACAAGTACTAGTTGGAGGGATTGGACTGGTTTGGCAAGTGGAAGTTTAGGGCAGACCAAAATGGCAGGTTCACCAACTGAAATGGCTTTTGAATTAAAGTATTTTAATAGTTTACTGGCAAGTGAACAGGTTAAAATTGAAGATGGAATGAATCTCTTATTAAGAATCAAAATTCCAAATGATGAGATGCTTTTTGTAAGAAAAAGATAAATACGAGTCATCTCGAATTTTTTCTTTATATAGTGAGGTTAAGGAGAATTTGAAAGGTTATTGTCTAGTCCTTACTTTTCTTTCCTTGATGAAAGAAAAGTAACAAAAGAAAATCAAGAATTCCTAAACTCGCTTCGCTCAAACAGTAGGAATTCATTGCTAATCAATCACAAAAAAGCGGTCAAAATTAGTTTTTTGACCGCTTTTTTGTGATTTTAAAATTCGGGATGACTCATGATCAAAGTTGATTCGTAATCATTTTCTGTAAAGCCTTTTCTTCCAAATATCCAGTTGAACGCTTTACTTGCTTTCCATTTTTGAAAATGATAAAGGTTGGAATTTCTTCAACTTTATAGTTTTCTATCACAGCCTTGCTGGCATCAGCATCTACTTTTACAAATTTCACTTTCCCAGTTAATTCCTGAGTAAGTTTATCTACAGTCGGCATCATTTTGATACAAGGGCCACACCAAGAAGCAAAGAAGTCTAAAACGACTACATCATTTTCTTTCAAAATAGTCTCAATTTCTGTTTTAGAGTACCCTTTAGCATTGGTATTTTCCTTTGAGCCTTCAACAGGTAAGTTGTTCGCTGTCCATTTTAAATAACCACCTTGTAATTCATAAACCGAAGAAAAACCATTTTGCTTCAATACTTCAGCCGCTGCCTTGCTTCTTCCTCCAGACAGACAATACACGAAAACAGGTTTAGTTTTATCTAAAGTATTTATTTTTTGAACGAAATCTGGACTACGATAATCAATATTCAGCGCTTTCGTCAGATGACCTCCGCCAAATTCTCCAGCAGTACGAACGTCTAAAAGCTGTGCATTGCTTGTTTCAGAATATTTTTTCTGAAATTCATCAGTTGACAAAACTTGTGAGAAGCAATTACTTATATTTGCAGTAGAAAGTATGGTAAAAAATATAAATGTGCGAATAATATTTTTCATTATTTTTAGTATTAAAATTAAGTAACTATGAAAGTATTAGAAAAGTACAAGCAATCTTGAAAAAAGGCTTAAATTTGTTTTCAAGAATTTGAATAAAGTATTCAGTTCACTTGAAAATGGTTTTGATTTTCAAAGATTGAATAAATATTTTACTTGAAGAAGAGAGAGTATTATCTAATTTACAAAAATTCCCTCCGTTTATAACCAAAAACAAAATTTACGCAAAATGAGTGCAATTCAACATGTACACGCAAGACAAATTTTGGATTCTCGTGGAAATCCAACAATCGAAGTAGATATCCGTACCGAAGATGGTGCTTTTGGACGTGCCGCTGTGCCTTCTGGAGCTTCAACAGGTATTCACGAGGCCGTTGAATTACGTGATGAGGATAAAAGCGTTTACGTGGGTAAAGGTGTTTTAAAAGCCGTTGAAAACGTAAATACTGCTATTGCTCAAGAATTGTGGGGCTTAGAAGTTTCTGAGCAAAATATGATTGACCGTTTGATGATTGAGTTAGACGGAACGCCTAACAAAGGTAATTTAGGAGCAAACGCTATCTTAGGTGTTTCTTTAGCAGTAGCTAAAGCGGCAGCTCAAGAGTCTGGTTTGTCTTTATATCGTTATATTGGTGGTGTTAATGCTAACACTTTGCCAGTACCAATGATGAATATCTTGAACGGTGGTTCTCATGCTGATAACTCTATCGACTTCCAAGAATTCATGGTAATGCCAGCTAAAGCTGAATCATTCTCGCACGCTTTGCGTATGGGTACTGAAGTTTTCCATGCTTTGAAAGGTGTATTGAAATCTAAAGGATATTCAACTAACGTAGGTGATGAAGGTGGTTTTGCACCAAACATCAAATCTAACGAAGAGGCAATCGAAATCGTTTTACAATCAATCGAAAAAGCAGGTTACAAACCAGGTGAAGAAATTTTCATCGCAATGGATGCTGCTGCTTCTGAATTCTATAACGAAGAAACTGGTCTTTATACATTCAAGAAATCAGATGGCAAGCAATTGAACAACATGGAAATGGCTGCTTACTGGAAAACTTGGGCTGATAAATATCCAATCATCTCTATCGAAGATGGTATGGCTGAAGATGACTGGGCTGGTTGGGCAGAGCAAACTAAATTGATTGGTAGCAAAGTTCAATTAGTAGGTGACGATTTATTTGTAACAAACGTAAAACGTTTACAAATGGGTATCGAACAAGGTGTTGCTAACGCTGTATTAGTAAAAGTAAACCAAATTGGTTCTTTAACTGAAACTATCGACACTATTAACTTAGCGAAACGTAATTCATACAAAAACATCATGTCTCACCGTTCAGGTGAAACTGAAGATGCTACAATTGCTGACTTAGCAGTAGCATTGAACACAGGTCAAATCAAAACTGGTTCGGCTTCTCGTTCAGACCGTATGGCTAAATACAACCAATTACTTCGTATCGAAGAAGAATTAGGCGCAAACGCTTACTTCCCAGGATTGAATTTCTAATTGGAAATAACAGATTTAAAAGAGCCTTGCAGAGTTTTTGCAAGGCTCTTTTATTTTTTAGGGCTGAAATACTTTATATTTGTATATCTAAAAAGCAACACTTGCCATTGCTATGAAAAAATTACTCTTAGTAAAATATAGATTTTATACACTTACACTATCAGTATTGGTAGTTTGGATGTTTTGTTTTGATGATAATAATGTATTTACTCAAATTAAAATGTACCGAGAATTAAGCAGATTAGAAGATGAAACTGCTTATTACGCTGAGAAATTAAAGGAAGTAGAAAAAGAAAAAATAGAAGTAATGGGAAGTCCGAGTTTGATTGAAAAGTTTGCTCGTGAAAAATATCTGATGAAAAAGCCCAATGAAGAGATTTTTGTTATTGTCGATGAAGACAATCTGCCATTAGAGAAGTAAATCTTTTCAAAATAAAAGCAAATGAGCCTGTATTACTAAGCCGTTTTACAGGTTTTTTTGTGAAATTTGTAATCCAGCTTTATTTTACACAATTCTTAGTTTGGATGAATCTCTGAATTGTTATCGTTAAAAAAAATGATGTTAAAAATCTTATTTGTTTGTACTGGTAATATTTGTCGTTCGCCTATTGCGGAGGAAACTTTTAGAAGAGCTGTGAAAGCCCGTGGTTTACAGCGTGTCATTCAGTGTGATTCTGCCGCTACTCATGCTTATCATATCGGAGATTTACCTGACCCACGTACTCGTAAAAATGCAGAATCGCATGGGCTAGAACTTACTCATCATTGTAGAAAGCTTTCTGGAGAAGATTTTTCTGTTTTTGACTACATCGTAGCGATGGACAATTATAATATGGAAAATATTCAAACCATCAGCGCACGTTCTATCGGCATTAAACAAGCAGAAGAAAATTGCTTTTTGTACAGAAAATTTGACAATGTACTTCAAAATAAAGTAATGGAAGTGCCTGATCCATACTATGGAAATTCTGATAATTTTGAAGAAGTTTATCAAATTGTGAATCGTTGTGCGGATACTTTTTTAGATTTCTTAATTGATAAACATCATTTGTAGATGAAAAGATTAATCTTAATATTACTGACATTAATTTCGAGTGAGATTTCAGCGCAATCTTATCAAGAAAGTATAGTAAAACATCGAGAACATTATAAAAATGAGTTTTTGGAAAGTGGTAGTAATAGCCCTTTAAAAAAGGAGGATTTGGCATTTCTTCGCTTTTATGAACCTGATGAAAGCTTCAAAGTAAATTGTACTTTTAAAAAGTCAGATAATGTTAGTCCATTTAAAATGATGACATCGTCTGGCAAAAAGAAAGAATATTATAAATATGGAGTACTCTCTTTTCAGTTGCAAGGGCAAAATGTTGAGTTGAATGTTTATCGAAGTATGGATTTGATGTCGATACCGAAGTACAAAAATTACTTATTCATTCCATTCAAAGATGCTACAAATGGCAAAGATACTTATGGCGGCGGACGATATTTAGCGCTTGAAACTACCGATATTCAAAATGATAGCGTAATTTTAGACTTTAATAAAGCATATAATCCATATTGTGCCTTTAGTGATGGCTATAGCTGTCCAATTCCTCCTAAAGAAAATCATTTAGTGGTTTTGATTGAAGCAGGAGAGAAAACTTTCGGAAAAGAACATTAATTGATAATGGTGAATTGTGAGCGGTCCGCCGCAGCGGTGATGAGTTGTGAATAGTTTGAAGATAAGTTTCAAAGTTCTGATTTGCAGTATGTTACTTGATTAATCGAATTTTAAAAATTATAAAAAACTAAAAGCTCATTGCTCAAAGCTTACAGCTAATTTCTAACGCTAATAAAACAAATCAAGCAATACACGTGGACAAAAAAGTAATTTTAATTATCCTTGACGGTTGGGGAATAGCTCAGAAGGGTTATGAAGACCGTTCGGCAATCATTGCAGCCAAAACGCCATTTTATGATTCTATTCTGGCGAATAATCCAAACAGTACTTTGGTTACATTTGGTCCTGAAGTAGGTTTACCAGAAGGACAATTTGGTAATTCAGAAGTTGGGCACATGAATTTAGGGGCTGGTCGTACTGTAAAACAAAGTTTGGTACGTTTGAATGATGCGATTGAACAAGATACTCTTCGCCATGAACCAGTTTTAGTGAAAGCGATTAAGTATGCTAAAGATAATAATAAGCCTTTCCATTTGATGGGTTTAGTGTCTGATGGTGGTGTACATGCACACATCAATCACGTAAAAGCATTGTGTAATGTTTTGAAAGATAATGGTTTAGATAAAGTATATATCCATGCTTTTACAGATGGACGTGATACTGATCCTAAATCAGGCAAAGGGTATATTGAAGATTTATCTTCTTTCTTAACAACTTCTGTGGGTAAAATTGCAAGTGTAACGGGTCGTTATTATGCAATGGACAGAGATAACCGTTGGGAACGTATCCAAAAGGCTTACGATGTAATGGTAAAAGGAATCGGAACTGAAACAGAAGATGTTTTGGCTTCCATTGCGGCATCTTATGAAGCGGGTGTAACAGATGAGTTTATCGACCCACTTTTAGTAACAGAAAATGGAGTACCAGTTGCTACGATTGCAGAAGGCGATGTAGTATTATGTTTCAATTATCGTACAGACCGTCCGCAGGAAATCACAAAAGCGTTAACGCAACAAGATTTCCCTGAAAATGGTATGAAGAAATTGGATATTCAGTACTATACTTTAACAAATTACAACAAATCGTTTGTCGGAGTAAATGTAATTTTTGATGACAGTAACTTGCCTGCTACTTTAGGTGAAGTATTATCTGAAGCTGGTAAAAAACAAATCAGAATTGCAGAAACTGAGAAATATCCACACGTTACTTTCTTCTTCTCTGGCGGTCGTAATGAAGAATTTGAAGGCGAAAGTCGTATTCTTTGTAATTCACCGAAAGTAGCTACTTATGATTTACAACCAGAAATGTCTGTGTATGAAGTACGTGATAGTTTGGTACCTGCTTTGGTAGATGAAAAAGCTGATTTCGTTTGTTTGAACTTTGCTAATCCTGATATGGTTGGTCATACTGGCGATTTCCAAGCGGTAGTTGAGGCTTGTGAAGCAGTAGATCAATCTTTAGAAGCTGTTGTAAATGCTGGGGTTGAACATGGTTATTCTGTAATCGTATTAGCTGACCACGGAAATGCTGATTATATGATTAATGACGATGGTTCACCAAATACACAACATAGCTTAAACCTTGTACCTTGTATTTTGATTGACAAAGATAAAAAAGCAATCAAAAATGGTAAATTAGGTGATATTGCTCCAACAATTTTAGATTTGATGGGTGTTGAAAAGCCAGCAATTATGACTGGTGTAAGCTTAGTTTAGAGTGTAGAGTTGTGAGTGAACAAATAAAACATGAGTTATCAAAACAATAAAAAGCGGTCGAAAAACTAATTTCGACCGCTTTTTATTGTTTTGATGAGCAATGAATTCCTACTGTTTGAGCGGAGCGAGTTTAGGAATTCTTGATTTTTTTGTTACTTTTTGTATCAAGACAAAAAGTAAGGACGAGTATAAATACAAAATCTCTAAAAACCTCTAGAACTAGTTTTAAGAAAAAAATCGGGATGATTCTTGCTTTTGCTTTTCTATTTTAAGGTAATGGAATAATCAATTTTTCGCCTCTTTCAGTAATGTCTTTTGTCTTTTTATTAGCGTCCATGATTGACTGTTTGCTAACACCATATTTCTGAGCAACGACTCTTAAAATATCACCCGGACCTACTGTATGAATCGCTTTTACTTTTACATTCAATTTAGTAATGCCAACTTTAATACCTTCAGGTTTTACATCAGGATTAAGTGTTTGTAAAGCAGCTTTACTGATATGATAACGATTCGCAATACCATAAAAAGTTTCTCCAGCTTGTACTGTATGTACAAAGGTTGTTCCCTTTAAAGGTGCTTCCGTAGTTTTCTTTTCAGTTTTGGCTACTTCTTCAACCTTTTTGGTTTCTTCTTTTTTCTTCTCTGCTACTTTTTCTTCTTGAGCTTTTTTGTCTTGCTTTTCTGCTTCATCAACTGTTGTTGATGCTTTTTTATCTTCTTTTTCTGCACCTTCTTCTGGCATTTCAGTTGTTGGGGCAGTTACGAGATCAGCATCTTCTTGCCCTTTCATCGCATCCGATTTGGGTGGAGTACTTAGAACAACTTCAGTTTTGGTGGTATCATCACTCATCGACTGCCAACCAACATAAAGCAAAGCAATTACCAATGCCACTAATACCAAAAGGGTAATCATGGGAATGTTTGAATTTTCTTCTGCTGGGCGAGGATTACGATAGTCTTCCATATTTCGTAAGGATTGGTGAGGTTTGTTTAGAAAGAAAACAGTTTTCGATTATTAAAATTATAAAAATCTCTAAAACTATTATTTATTTCCTTTCAATTCTGTAACCATTTCTGCAACTTTTTCGCTAAGTTCTGCTTTATAGTTTTGCAATTTAGTAGCAATTTCCTGATTTTCAATGCCCAACATTTGAATTGCCAATATTCCCGCATTTTTAGCACCATTCAATGCAACTGTGGCTACTGGCACGCCTGATGGCATTTGTAAAATTGAAAGTACTGAATCCCATCCATCAATTGAGTTAGAAGATTTTACAGGTACTCCAATTACTGGAAGTGTTGTGATAGAAGCAACCATACCCGGTAAATGTGCTGCTCCGCCTGCACCAGCAATAATTACTTTTACACCTCTTTCACGAGCAGATGTTGCATATTCAACCATTTTCAAAGGTGTTCTATGAGCCGACACGATGTCTATTTCATACGCTACGCCAAATTGTTTACAAACGTCGGCAGCTTCTTGCATGACTTTGATGTCTGAAATACTGCCCATGATGATTCCTACCATTATCTACTAACTAATTAAATTGCGTTAAATGAATACAAATTTAGGGCTAAAAATCGAAAAAGCCTCTATTTCAAATTGACTAGAGGCTTTTAAAACATATAATAAGCTTATATACTAAACATTTTCAGAAGGTTCGTCTGTTGATGGCTCCGTTGGTGTTTCATCAAGAAGAGTTGCTGTTGGTTCATCTTCTTTGCGTTTACCAGTGATAAAACGCCAGATAGCAGAAGCTCCTGCGCCAATTGCTACAATACCCAATTTCCCAAACTTGAGCAAGGGCGCAAAAAACTTAGCTAAAAGTCCTAAAAAGCCTAATTTCGCTAATACTTTTCCAGCTACTAAACCACCAATACCTACAGCGGCTACAACATCTACACTTGGGTCGAAGTCTTTGTATTTATTACCATCCGTAAATTCTACAATATTTAAAACTTTACTAATGTCTTTATTGACCGTCGGGAGTTGATTCATTCCCGCAACAGCATTCAATATTAAAACTCCCTTTCTCCCTAAAATTCTAACATTATAATTAAGCGTATTGTCTGGACTATCGCCAAATTTAATTTCTTTCGCCCAATGTAGTATTTTATGTTCTTTGTCATAAAATGGTTTGGCAGCCCAACCAACAAGCTTTATATTATCATAACCTGCTTTTTTACGTTCTTCATTGTCTGTTTCTATTTCTTCTTGCATGTCAGCGAGGAGGTCATCATAATCAATTTCATCTGCATCGTCATCTTTTACAAAGCCCATTTCGTCCCATTGAATAATGAACGAATAGCTAGACGCATCAGTTACTTTAGCATTTTCAGGCAAAATCATTCCAAGTACTTCTTGTGGTGGATTTCCCCAAATATCTGTTACTACAAAACTAGCTTGTTCGGCATTTAAGAATTTAAAACCTGCCGGAATGTTGATTTTGGCAATGGAGTTTTTTAGAACAATGGTGCCATGTTCAAATTTCATAGCATGGTCAACTGAATCTAAATAAGCAATTTGAGCCTTCATGGCTAATTCTTCGTCTTTCTCTTTCTGTGCAGAAACTACATTAATACAAGAGAGAATAAGTACGAGTAGAGCTACTGTTTTTTTCATGTTTGGTTGGTTTTATGTGTAAAACTTAAAAATATAATTAATTATTGAAATCTAAAAAATAATTTATTAAACGGTTTTTGTCGAAGCTAATGAGCATTGAGTTTTTACAGATAATGAAAGAAATTAAGATGAATATCAGTCTATTAACAGTGAAAATGCAAAAATCCCCAAAATCAATTCTAAGATGATTTTGGGGATTTTATAAACTGTTTGAATCATATCAAATAGTTAAATTAAAGTATCTTCTCTAAGATTTAAGCAATTACTTTTAACTTTTCTTTTACGATGTTTACTTTCTCTTTTAGTGAATCTAAGTTTTCATCAACTACCGTTACATGTCCCATTTTGCGGAATGGTTTGGTGATTTTTTTACCGTATAAAAATGGATAAACACCTGATATTGCCAAAGCTTCGTCCATACCAACATATTTTGCTTCACCAGTATAACCATCTTCACCTAATAAGTTTACCATTGCAGCTTTTGAATGTGCTGTAGTATCACCCAACGGCAAGCCTAAAACGGCTCTAAGATGTTGTTCGAATTGTGAAGTATGATTAGCTCTGATAGTATGATGCCCGCTGTTGTGTGTACGTGGTGCTACTTCATTGATAAGTATTTTACCCTCTTTAGTCAAAAACATTTCTACGGCTAATAATCCAACGATACCGAGTTTTTCTGCTGTTTCAATGGCAATTTGCTTGGCTTCTTCATGAATACTTTCATTAACAGCCGCTGGTGCAAATAAATATTCCACCAAATTATATACAGGATGAAACACACATTCTACCGTCGGGAAGGTTTTGATTTCTCCATGTTCATTTCTAGCAACGATTACTGCAATTTCTTTATCGAAATCAATCGCTTTTTCTAGTAAACTTGGTTCGGTAAAAGCTAAAGGCAAATCAATTTCTGAGCTTAATTTTTGTACTCCTCTGCCATCGTAACCACCTTTTCCTAATTTGTTGAAAGCAGGTAAGAAATCAAGATTTTTACTGATGTCTTCTACAGAATCGGTCAAGATAAAATCAGAAGTAGGAAGATTATTATCTAAGTAAAACTGTTTTTGAATACGTTTATCTTGAATGATTTCTAATACTTCTGGTTGAGGAAATACTTTTTTCCCTTCTGAACGAAGTTTCTTTAAAGCTTCTAAATTAACGTTTTCAATTTCGATAGTAATTACTTCACAATCTTGTCCGAATTGATAAACAGTATCATAATCAAGAAAAGAACCCACTACAAATTCTGGTGCAATTTTAGCACAAGGCGCATCTGGGTCTGGGTCAAGCGCTTTTACATGAATATCTAAATCGATAGCAGCTTGGAGTAACATTCTTCCTAATTGTCCGCCACCTAATAAGCCTAATTTGAAATTTTTAGAAAACATTTTTTATCGGGGTAAATGATTGGAGCTATAAGATTCTTTGACTTTAGGGTTTTGCTATTGTAAGACATCAAGATTAATTCAAAATGCCGTTATGGTTAGCCCTAGATTTCAATATTGGTCAAAAGTATTTACTCCTTAAAGACTCTTCTATTTTAAATTTTCATCAAAATTACGTTGAAATCTGTAAACCTTAGTAAATTTGTATATCCTAAATAAATTAGAATAGAAATTTAGGAAGAAATATTCATGAAAAATTCAATAAACCTTCGTTTTGGAGTGTTGGTTGCTATCATTTTGGTTGCTACTGCCTTTCGTTTTTTAGCGGTGATTGCACCAACTTTATCCAACTTTTCACCTGTAGGAACAATCGCATTGTTCGGAGGGGCATATTTTACAAAAAAGCAATGGGCTTTTATTGTGCCATTCGCTGCCTTGTGGTTATCTAATTTGGTGTTGAACAATGTTTTTTATAAGCAGTGGTATCCTACTTTTTCATTTGGTTTCGAGCCATCAGTGTTTATCTGCTTCGCTTTAGTGGTATTAATTGGCATTGTTATTTTAAAGAAAGTAACGATAGAAAGTTTACTTACAGCCAATGTGTTGGGTACTATTGTATTCTTTGTAGTATCAAACTTTTTGGTTTGGACAGGCGGTAAAATGTATCCACAAACTTTTGAAGGTTTAGTATCATGTTATACAATGGCTTTGCCTTTCTTGAAAAACACTTTGGTGAGTAATTTACTTTTCTCAGCAATCATGTTTGGTGCTTTTGAATACGCAAAATCAACTTCTAAAGTTTTACAATTGCAATAAGAGATTTAAGAAATCAATTATATCAGAAATAGTGCAGGCAAAACCTGCACTATTTTTTTTGTGCCTATTGCTGGGATTTATCCTAATTGCTTAATTTTCAATTCTGTAAGTATTGATTTGTCATCAATCAATGATGTTTTATCATTGATAAAACACTCTTCTTCTATGGCTAGAAACCATATTTTTCACCCTTGAAAAACTATTTTGTAGGGTAGAAATAAATATTTTCACCCTTGAAAAATTATTTTATAGGGTAGAAAAAAACATTTTCACCCTTGAAAAACTACTTCAACCGTAAGCCAAAAAATTCCTTAATCACTCATTACAAATAGGGGATAGGTATTTTAAAATGTAGTATATGGATAAAAAAATAACAGATGACTTGAATTAAATTCATGTCATCTGTTAAAATGTTATTCACAAGCTATTGTTGGTTATTCAACAAAATGGTTGATTATGCTTCAATATCAACAATCTTGGCAATATGTTTCCAAAACGAAGGATATGATTTCACCACTACATCTGGTTCTTCAATCGTAATGTCTGAAACCAAAGCTAAAGGAGCAAAAGCCATTGCCATGCGGTGGTCATCATAAGTATGAATAGCCGTATCTGCTTTAATCGCTTCTCCGCTTGCAGTTAACAAATATTTATGGTTTTTTTCTGTTTCGACTAAACTTCCACCAATTTTTGCTAGTTCAGTTTGTAAAGCATAGATACGGTCGGTTTCTTTTACTTTTAAAGATTCCACGCCTGTTAATGTAAGTGGAATGTTTTTAGCCGTCGCAACAACGCAAACTGTTTGAGCTAAGTCTGGACAATTGGTAAAATCCCAAGCCAAAGAAGCTTCCGCAGGGATTTTCGTCAATTTAAAGCCACGACCAGTATATTCAGATTTCACACCTAAATGACTCATGATGTCAGTAATCACAGAATCACCTTGTAATGAATTTTCTTTTAAGCCTAATAATTCTAATTCAGCATCTTCAAATTCAGAAAGTGCAACCATCGAAAACCAATAGCTCGCTCCCGACCAATCTGATTCAATAGCATAAGGAATTACTTCATATTGCTGTGCAGGCACAGTAATTGTCATATTTTCCCAGTCAGGAGTAAGCGTAATACCAAAACTCTTCATTTGTTGAATCGTCATTTCGATATATGGCTTTGAGCCTAAATCACCAGTAATGGTTAAAATCACTCCTTCTGGCAATAAAGGTGCAATCATTAAGATGGCAGAAATGTATTGTGAAGAAACATCACCTCTGATAGATAAATTTTTATTTCCAGAGAAATTAAAACCATTCAATTTCAAAGGCGGATAACCTTCTTTATTGATGTAGTCAATATCAGCACCCAAAGAACGAAGTGCATCTACCAAAATACCAATCGGACGCTCGCACATTCTTGGAGTACCCGTCATTGTTTTTTGCTGACCCGTTACCGAGAAATAAGCAGTCAAGAAACGCATGGTAGTTCCAGCATCAATCACATCAGCGATGGCATCATCAGAAGCTAACAAACGCATCATCGTTTGAGTATCACGAGCTTCAGCAAGGTTCGATAAATTATCTTTTCCCTTTGCCAAGGCATTGATAATCAAAGCACGATTAGATTCTGATTTAGAAGAAGGCAATGGTATTTCCGTTTGGAAAGATTTCTGTACTTTGGGAAGGAATAGCTTTTTCAATGTGTGATTTCGGATTTATTTTCGGGAAAAAACACTCCCGATATACTTCTCTGATTCGTTTTTGGGATTTAAAGAATACAAAGATAAGGGAAAAGCTTGAAAAAGTCCTGAAAGAAAGCATACTTGATGAAGGAGATTTGATTATGGCAAAGGTTCATTATCCTCGATAAGACTTTCTTTCCTAAATCGTTCCTGATACATTTCAAGTAACTGTTCTAATTGCCATGCAGTAATATCCAATTGTTGAATAGGAATTTCTTGAATTCTTCCATTATTGGTAAAAACCAAGGTTTCGGAATAATTATTTCCCTTTACTTCTGGACGAATCTGTAATCCATGAACAAATGCCCAAGAAACAAAAGGTTGTCCAACCACTTGTATGCCATCTTGACTAATAATGAGTTTAGCCTTCACCTTGATTTTTTCTAAATACTGATAAATCAAAAAAATGCTAGTGAATAAACAAATAGCGCTTGATATGTATTCTGTTCTAATCAAGAAATAGATAACATATAAAAACGTCCCTAAACCGCCCAAGAGTAATAAATGTTGGTCGGAGGGACGAGTATTAATGATTGAAATATGAGGAATATTATTGTTGTCAGACATTTTAATTCAAGCTTGGGTCGCTTGGATAATTAGCTAATACTTTGAACGAGCCACCCATTTCTTTAAGAATTGTTCTCCAAAAATTTTCTGGAGGCGTATCAAAAATAACATCAGAAGTTGTACTTGAAACTATCCAAGAATCTTTTTTGAGTTCATTATCAAGTTGGTCTTCTTCCCAACCCGAATAACCAATAAAGCAACGAATATCTTTAGGCGATAATACTCCATTATTGAGGAGGCTTTTTACTTGTTGGAAATTTCCACCCCAAGTAACACCATCCATCAAGGTGATTCCCCCGTCGATAATATCAGGACGGCGATGCACATAGTGCAAAGTATTATGCTGAACGGGGCCACCGACATAAAGTGGCACGTCAGGATAAATATTTTCTTCCAATACATCATCCAGATTTAGATTGGAAGTTTGGTTCAGAATCAATCCAAAAGAGCCTTGGTTCGTCTCGTGTTCACAAATAAGTACAACACTTCGATTGAAATTCGGATCCTTAAGAAAAGGTTCGGAAATGAGTATAGAGCCCTTTGTGATGTTTTTCATGGTAGGTATTTAAAGGATTATTGGTGAATTAAGCGATATTTATAAATCTTTGCAAGAATATACACTAAGAAAAGCGATTCTGTCTGTAATAATATAGATTATATGCTATGGAGCTTTTAAAGAAGTTTAACTAAAAATACAATGCAAAAGCTAAATCTCCAAACGACTTACTTACTTTTAGGGTCAAATTTGGGAAACAGAGCCGAAATTCTGGAAAATGCCATTCAATTAACAGCCATTAAGATTGGGTTGATTACCAAACGTTCAAAATTCTATGAAACTGCACCTTGGGGTGTGGAAAACCAACCTAATTATTTAAACTTAGCCCTTGCTGTCGAAACAACATTAAGTTCAAAAGAATTGTTGTTACAAGCACAAATGATTGAAGAAATGTTGGGGAGAGTGCGTATCGAAAAATGGGGAGCAAGGCTAATTGATATTGATATTATTTTTCATGGAAATCAAATAATCGAAGAAAATACACTTACTCTTCCACATCCTTTAATGCAAGACAGAAACTTTGTATTAGTGCCATTAGAAGAAATTGCAGCAGATTTTATACATCCAGTACTTCACAAAAGTATTCAAGCATTATATGATGCTTGTCCAGATGTTGGCGAAGTAAAACCTTATTTAATTCCCACAGAATAAGGAAGGAGTAAAGTGAAAAAAGTAGAATTATCAGAACAATGTGCATTGATACTTCCTCCATGAAGTTTCACAATTCGATTTACTAAAGATAAACCCACACCATAACCTTTGATACTCGCCGTATTTTGGCTTCTGTAGAAAGGTTCGAAAACTAAGGCAATTTCTTTTTGTGCCATTGCACCTTTGTTTTCAAATTGTACTTCAATTTGTTTTTCCAAGAAACGAATACTTACTTTCACTGTATGGTTTTCAGAGAATTTACAGCCATTTTCCATCAAGTTTACAAAAGCTGTTTTCAATAATTGAGCATTGCCTTGAATCACCAATTCTGAATCTTCATCGATTTCACTGGTAAAGTTTACTTGTACTTGATAATCCTTTTCGGCTTGCAAAAGTAAATCGCCAGCTTCCCAGATAATTTCATCGAGGCGAACTTCATCGTACATCAAACTATGGTTCAAATCACTTACTTTGGCTAATTCTAACAAAGTATTTGAAAGCTGACCAAGTTCACGAATATCTTGTCTAACAGACTGCAAAGTTGCCAAATATTGTTCTTCACTTCTGCTTTTCAATAAAGTAACATCTATTTGTGAACCGATTTTCATCAAAGGGTTTTTCATTTCATGAGAAACATTCGAAACAAATAGGTTTTGCAAACGAAATACTTCTCCGATTCTTTCTAAAAGTTCGTTGAAAGTAGCGGTAAGTTGCCCAATTTCATCTTTAGGATTTTGGATGGTAAGCCGTTGATTAACGTTTTGTGGATAAATGGTTTTTACTTGTTTGATTACTTCAGAAATAGGCGACAAAGCACGAACAGAGAAATACCAACCCGTTACTGCTACGACAGCAATCACAATAAAAAACAAACCAAACATGGTGTTTTGAAGATTTTTTAAATCTCGTTCCCCTGATAAATCTACTGCGCCAGCAATGGTTACAACTCGATTGAAACGGTCACGATAAAGGATTCCCACAATTTTAAAATCACCTTGTGTAAATCTTGAAACTCGTTCTTTTCTAACTTGGTTAAGCATTTCCGAAGAAATCTTAAACCCACTCGTATCATTACTTGAATATACTTTTAGGTTTTCGTAATCGTAAATAATAAGGTTTTCACGATAAAGAACATCCTTGTTCGTTTGGTTGATTTTCTTGAGTAATTTATAATTTACTTCGTTGATAGTAACCAATAATTTGGCAGAAGTAGAAGCTTTTTGTGTAAGACGATTATAAAATTCTTCTTTGACGTAATTATAACGTAAACCATAAATAACAATAAAAATTGTCAAAACAATTACAGACACCAGAAGTGTAAATTGTAAAGTAAGTTTTGCCCGAATTTGCATGATTTATAGAATCGTTTTTTTGATTTAACTTGAATTACTCTTCAACCTTCAAAACGTAGCCAACGCCGTATTGGGTATGAATCAATTTAGTATCATAATTTTTATCAACTTTCTTACGAAGCATCGTCATAAAAACTTCGATGACATTAGTGCCCATTTCAAAACGACTATCCCATACTTTTTCAGCAATATCAGCTTTTGAAATTACTTTTCCTTGATTGCGCAAAAGATATTCTAAAAGAGCGAATTCACGAGCAGTTAAATCAATCTTATTGCCTCCTCTGGTTACTAGGTGTGCATCCAGATTCATTTCAAGATTACTATAGCTCAGAATATTACTATTGTTTGGAAGAGGAATTAGGTTTCTCTTACTCAATACTTTAATACGAGCCAACAATTCCAAGAAATCAAAAGGTTTTACCAAGTAATCATCTGCACCAGCATCAAAACCCATCAGTTTTTCTTGGATACTTCCCATAGCAGTAAGCATCAAAATTGGCGTAGTAACACCTTCTTCACGCAATTGTTTACAAAGTTCAAGTCCATTGATACCCGGCATGATGATGTCGGTAACGATGATTTGATATTGATTTTTTCGAGCAAGATGTTTACCAATGACGCCGTCATAAGCAATATCAACTTCAAAACCATTTTCCTCCAGTCCTTGTCGAAGCGATTGAAGTGTTTTAGGTTCGTCTTCTATCAGTAATATTTTCATGAGATTTGGCGAATGAATTTAGGTTCAAAGATAAAATAAAAAACTCCGCAAGATACTGTATTTCTTGCGGAGCTATTGCTAAATAAATATTTCTTATAAATTCTCAGAAACTTTCGATTTGTCCATCGTTGCCATTGTTCCAAAAACATAATCCCAGATTGGTGAAGAAACACCAAAAACAGCATTTCCATCTTTATAATGATGCACAGCGTGGTTAATCCACAATTGCTTCATGAAATTCTTTGGTGGCGCATAAGCATGAACAGAATAATGTACTAATAAGTAAGCTGCATAACCCCAAATAAAACCAGGGAAAAAAGCATAAGCGGCTTCGCCCATCAATACAAAAAAGACTGAAAACAAAGTGATAGCCACAATTACAGCGACAATCGGAGGCATTGCTAAACGAGTTTTATCTTTTGGATATTCGTGATGTACCCCGTGAGCGATGTATTGGAATTTTGCTCTTGCTTCAGTGGTTGGTTCGATATGATACACACTTCTATGAACCCAATATTCAATAAAAGTAAATGTAATTGCACCAACTATGAATAGCATACCGATTGCCCAGTTGGCTAATTCGGTATGAGTAAAAGCATAATATCCAAGCACAAAACCTGCAACGAAAAACATACTAACAGGAATGGCAATGTGTGTGTGTGATAGTTTCTCTAAAATTGGATTATCGAATAATTGTTTAGAGCCACTATTTTTAGGTCTTATTTTTGTGTTTTTCGCTTCCATAATACTATTTCAGATAAGTAGGAGAGTTAGCGTATAAATTGTACTAATTTTATATAAAGAGCTTAATACCTATCAATTTGTTGAATTATAACGACAAAGATACTGAAGATTTATTTACAATAAAATACCGTTTGTCATGTTATTTGATGATAATTTGTTTATGTGATTAATAGTCAGTTCGCTAAGTTTGATTGTTTTTAGGAGATTTAGCTTTGATGATTAACCTTAATGACTGGTCGTAAGTAATATAATTCCACAACCAGTTGATAAATATTAACACTTTGTTTTTTACACCCACAATAGCAATAAGGTGAACAAACATCCAAGTAAGCCAAGCAAAGAATCCTTGAAAATGCCAAAATGGTAAATCTACTACAGCTTTGTTTCTACCAATAGTTGCCATAGAGCCCAAATCTTTATAATAAAAATCTTCAACGGCGTTTCCTTTTAGCATGTTTTTTAAATTACTAGCTAATAAATTCCCTTGTTGAATAGCGGGTTGTGCTACTTGTGGATGACCATTCGGAAATTTATCCTCTGTCATATAAGCCACATCGCCTACTGCAAAGATATTTTCGTATCCTTCTACAAGGTTTTGTCTGTTTACTTTTAAGCGCCCGCCACGAACCATGATTTCTGGTTTTATTCCTTCTATCACATTGGCTTTCACTCCAGCAGCCCATACTAAATTATTGGTTCTAATGGTTGTACCATTGTTAAAATAAACATGCTTTCCATCAAAATCTGTTACTCTGGTATTTAGATGAACTATTACGCCTAATTGCTCTAAATATTCTTTTGATTTGATTTGTGCATTTAGGGACATTGGTCCTAATAATTCTCCGCCAGATTCTATGATGTGAACCTGCATTAAATCAAAATCTAGTTCTGGATAATCTTTAGGCAACACCATTCTTTTCATTTCTGCCAAAGTACCCGATACTTCTACACCAGTTGGGCCACCGCCAACTACCACTACATTCATCAAACCAATTTTATCTTCTTCTTGGTCGGCAAGTAAGGCTTTTTCAAAATTCTCTAGTAATCTATTTCTAAGTCCAAGTGCTTCGCCGACAGATTTCATCGGAAGGGCATTATCTTCAATATTTTTATTGCCAAAAAAATTGGTGTCAGCCCCAATTGCAATTACCAGATAATCGAAAGAGAGTTCACCAATATTGGTTTCAATAAGATTTTGTTCAGGAATAATTTTTGTGACAGTCGCCACCCTTACATACACATTTTCATAGTGATGAAAAGCCAATCGAAGCGGAAAAGAAATCGCCGAAGGTTCAAGTCCTGCGGTGGCTACTTGGTAGAATAGTGGTTGAAATTGATGATAATTATTTTTATCAATCAAAACAACTTCAAAGTCAGCACTTCCTGCTAATTCTTGAGCAAGTTTCAACCCTCCAAAACCAGCACCAATAATGACAACTCTTTTACGATTACTTACTTGTATGTTTAGGGGCATATTATTATTAATTTAAACTATCGACTGCACAAGGTTGTGGTGGGAATTTCCAACTTTTGGCAGTTACTTCTTCATAATAACGTTCGTAAAGGGGTAAAATATTGGCGATGTCAAACTCTTTAGCTCTTTCATGCGCATTATGTTTGAAACGAGCGAGTACTTCATCATCTTCCAAAATTGAAATGGCATTTTTTGCCATATCGTCGGTATCGCCAATTTTAGAAACATAACCCGTTACGCCATGCACATTTACTTCTGGCAATCCACCAGCGTCCGAAGAAATAATTGGTACTTCACAAGCCATTGCTTCTAAAGCTGCCAAGCCGAAACTTTCTTTTTCAGAAGTCAGCAAAAACAAATCTGCCAAAGAAAGTACTTCTTCTATCACATCAAGTTTACCTAAAAATCTTACATCTTGCTGAACGCCCAATTCTCTACAAAGCATTTCTATTGAAGTACGTTCTGGTCCATCGCCAACCAAGAGTAATTTTGAAGGAATTTTTTGATTTACTTTATGAAAAACATGGACAACATCTTCAATTCTTTTTACTTTTCTAAAGTTAGAAGTGTGCATCAATAGTTTTTCGCCATTAGGGCAAATTGCTATTTTGAAATGATCTTTACGAAGTTTTTTGAAACGTTCTAAATCAATGAAATTTGGAATTACTTCTATTTTACTTACAATTTCAAATTCATCATAAGTATCGTTTTTCAGACTTTCTGACACTGCCGTAACGCCGTCAGATTCGTTAATCGAGAAAGTAACGACTGGTTCAAAAGATGGGTCTTTGCCTACCAAAGTAATGTCTGTTCCATGCAACGTAGTAATAAATGGAATATGAATACCTTTTGATTTTAGAATTTGCTTTGCTAAATAAGCCGCAGAAGCATGAGGAATGGCATAATGAACGTGTAATAAATCAAGCCTTTCGTTGATAACTACATCAACAATTTTACTTGCCAAAGCCGACTCGTAAGGTAAGTATTGGAAAAGTGGATAGCTAGAAACACTTACTTCATGATAATAGATATTTTCGTTAAAAAAGTCTAACCTTGAAGGTTGTGAATAGGTGATAAAATGTACTTCATGACCTGCTTTTGCAAGTGCCTTACCTAATTCTGTGGCTACAACACCACTACCTCCGTAAGTAGGATAACAAACAATTCCGATTTTCATTAATCTAATATTGAAGCGGTTCGCCGCACGTTGTGGATATGTAAAGTTAAGTCTTAGCGAATAGACTTATCAAAAGTCTAACACACAAAAACAAAAAAAAATCTCTTCTAATCACTAAAAAAGTTTTTTAAGGGATGAAAATGGAATAAATTTGGTTGTTATAGCGCATAACAATCTTCTAATATGATGTTGAGAACCCCTCGGAAAGTTACATACCTACAAGTACTTACAGGTTTTACCCGACTAATTCGTTGGCAAAATTTAGCAATTATCGTATTTACGCAATATTTTACAAGATATTTTTTGATTAGAGATAAACCACTTTCTTTCGGTCATCTCCTTGATATTTTATTAGAAAAAAACTTATTCTTGATTGTTTTAGCGACCGTTTTGGTGGCTGCCTCTGGTTATATCATCAATGATTATTATGATATAAAAATTGATTTGGTGAATAAACCCGAACGAGTAGTAATTGGGCGATACATCAAAAGAAGATGGGCTTTATTGATTCATCAAATTTTTAATGCTTCTGGAATTTTATTGGGTTTATTGGTAGATAGAAAAACAGCTTTTGTGAATTTATGTGCCGTTTTTTGTTTGTGGCTTTATGCCAATAAATTAAAAAGATTGGCTTTTTGGGGAAATTTGATGGTGGCTATTTTAACGGGTTTTTCTTTGTTGGTTTTAGCCGTTTATTATCCCGGTCATCAGCGAGAAGTATGGGTTTATGCTACTTTTTCATTTTTCATTACTTTAATTCGTGAGATTATTAAAGATATGGAAGATGTAAAAGGCGATGAACGTCATGGTTGTAGAACTCTTCCAATTATTTGGGGAATTGCCAGAACCAAAAATCTTGTTTATGGATTAATTGCCATTTTTATCAGTATTTTATTCATTCTGGCAAGTCAATTACCGAACGAAAGAATTGCTTATATTTTTCTATTAATGATGTTTCCCGTTGGTTTTCTGACTTATAAATTAGTCTATGCCGACAAACCGAATGATTTTGCTTTTCTGAGTAATGCCTGTAAAATTATTATGCTAATAGGAGTTTTAACAATGATAGCAGTTTGATTGTAATGATAAATTCAATAAAAATGGCTTCGTTTTGCGAAGCCATTTTTATTGAATTTTATTTTAGAAAGCATCAAAAATGCTCAAATCCGGGCGAAGTAACGTTGATTAAAGTACCCGATTTCATCATTAATTTTACACCATCTACATCGTTAGTCATATAACCCAAGAAACTTATATCAGACATGTTTTTGATCGTTTCAAAATCTTCTTGTTTTACTGTAAAAAGTAATTCATAATCTTCTCCGCCATTCAATGCTGCCGTCATCGGGCTAAAGTTTAATTCAGTTGCTACCAAATAAGTTTGGTCGTCGATTGGAATTTTATCTTCAAAAATAACTGCACCAGTACCAGAATTTTTACAAAGATGTAATATTTCAGAAGCCAATCCATCTGAAATGTCAATCATTGAAGTAGGAATTACGCCTAAATCACGCAATTCATAAATTACATCCATTCTGGCATTCGGTTTCAATTGGCGTTCTATCACATAATCTTTATCTTTATCCAATTGAGGTTGCATATCAGGGTTTGCCAAAAATACTTGTTTTTCTCTTTCAAGCGTTTGTAAACCAATGTAAGCAGCACCTAAATCTCCCGAAACACAAATAATGTCGTTCGTATTCGCAGTATTTCTTCGAACGATATTTTTCTTTTCCGCAGTACCCAAAGCAGTAATTGAAATCACCAAACCAGAGCGTGAAGCCGAAGTATCACCACCTACTAAATCTACTTTATATTCATCACAAGCAATCTTGATACCTTCATATAATTCTTCAATGGCTTCTACCGAAAAACGATTACTCAAGCCCAAACTTACAGTAATCTGTTTAGGAATAGCATTCATCGCAGCAATATCAGAAACATTTACGGCAACAGCCTTGTAACCTAAATGTTTGAGAGGAGTATAAGCTAAATCGAAATGGATACCTTCCATTAAAAGGTCGGTAGAAATTACCAATTCTTTTCCAGCAGTATCGATGATGGCTGCATCATCGCCAATTCCCTTGATGGTTTCTGGATTAATGGTTTGAAATTTCGAATCGATTAACTTTATCAAGCCAAATTCTCCGATTGTACTTAATTCTGTTCTTGTTTCCATAATACAAAGTTACGTTTGATTTTGTGATTGAGAGAATCGATGGATTGATATTTTATGGAAAAGAAAAAAGCCATCCTGTTAGAGATGGCTTCGTGGTAATAATTTATGTTTGGTTTAAGGATTTACTAATTGTAAATTAACAATAGAATTACTTGCTTTAATGTCTGGTTGTAAAGACTCAAGTGTTACTGCTGAACCAGTTCCATCAATTGTAACGATTGTAAATTCAATTGTTCCAGTAGTTCCAGTTGGATTCGCTCCTGCTGAAGTTTTTAATCCAGTTAAACTTAAAGTTTTGTCTGTATTTGTCAATGCCCAAGTACCCGTGAATGTAGTATTATCTTTCGCCGTTAATGTAGCCGACTTTGTACTACTTAAACTTAATTTGTAATTAGAATAACCAGAAGCAATGTTTGTTGTTTTAGTTTTGTTGTAAACTTCAACACCACCTTCTTTTGCAATGCTAACGGTAAAAGTTTTTGTCAACTTTTCTGTTAAAGTTGGTTCAGGTGCATCTTTTCCACAACTGCTTAGTATTAAAACAAAGGCAAAGAGAATAGGGAGGGATAGAATTAGTTTTTTCATTATCTGTTAGATTTTATTTTTGAGGGATAAAAATGATAAAATAAATTGAGTTCAACAAATTTGATACAATATATAAAAAATAATTATGCTAAAAAAATACACAAAATCTCAATTGGCTTTAAGGAACGGTCAAGATCGTGACGAAATCTGGATTGCCTTCAAAGGGTTTATTTATGATGTTAGCAATTCCAGACTTTGGCGTAATGGTAAGCATTATGAACATTGGGCTGGTCAAGATTTAACCGATGAACTAAAAGACGCTCCGCATACCGACAAAGTTTTTGAAAAATTTTTGGTTGTGGGTGAGTTAGTATCTAATAATTCTTGATTTCTTTAAACTTATAGACACAACTTGGTAATTTTTGGTTGCATTATTTTACAACACTTATTTTAACCACAGATTTTTGTTCGCCTGAAACCACTTGTAAAAAGTATATGCCAGAAGATAAACCTTTGAGGTCAACTTCTCCTGCGAATGAGTTATTTTGAAGTTCAAGCTTTTGATTATGAACAGATAATCCATCAATACCAATTAGTTGTAGTTCAGCTACTCTGCCATTTTTTAAATTGGAATAGTCTATTTTTAATACTCCATTATTATTGGGGTTTGGATAAGCATTTAAATATGAGGTTTGAAAAGGGTTATCAGATGATAAAATACTTACTTCAACTGGCTTTGAAAACTCTGAACAGAAATTTGAGTCACTTACACGTACACTGTATGTTCCGGAGCTAGTTGGAAAGAAGGTCGTGCTAGTAAAGTTTTTTATTTCATTATTTCCTCTAAACCAAGAAAACAGTACAGGTTGTGTTGTACTTGTGGCAATTAGACGACCCTCATTGTTACTCCAAGTTAAGTTTGGAACATTCGGTTTGGGATTAATCATAAGCGTATTTGAAGTGGCTAAAACTTGTTGCTCATATTTAAGTAGAGTATTGCCAGTGCCTACTGCCCACCCGTTTTGAGTATTTGAAAAAAACAGTCCATTTAAGGTTTTAGAGCTATTATATTGTTGAGTTTCCCAATTAATCCCACCATCAATGGTTTTTAACAACAATCCACGCTCACCTGTTATCCATCCAGTTTTATTATCTGTAAAAATAATAGACTTTAATGTTTGGTTTTCTACCTCAAAGTCTGTCCAAGTAATTCCACCATCAGTAGTTTTTAATATAAGATTAGGATATTTAAGAACCCAGCCATTTTTTGCATCATTGAACCATACAGATCTAAATTCGCCATTTTTATGTTTTTCGTCAATACTGAGCTTGGTCCATGTTTCGCCACCGTCATTAGTTTTAACAATATTACCAGGATTACCAACTGTCCAACCATTTTTTGAATCAGAAAAGAAAACAGACTCTAAATGTTGATTAGAATCGAGAGTGGTTTTTACTTTATTCCAAGTAACACCTCCATCTTTAGTATTATAAATAGCATTTTTATACCCAACAACAAAACCATTTTTAGCATCATTAAAAAACATTGCATTGATAAATTCTAAATAAATAGTTTTGGGATATATAGTGTGATTTGTCCAAGTATTTCCACCATCAACAGTTCTCAATACACTACCTTGACTTCCTTGAACGCCACCTTTGATTAAAGCCCATCCAGTATTTTCATCAACAAATTTCACTTTAAAGATAGTATTATTAACGCCAGAATTTTGCTTTTTCCAAGTGACACCACCATCAATGGTTTTTTCAATTAATCCATAATTTCCTACTTTGTAGCCAATAGAGGAATTTACAAAATTAATATCAAATAACCATTGTGTATTTCCTCTAAGTATTTTCCACTTAAGTCCACTGTCTGTAGTATTAATAATTGTTCCTTCATTACCAACAGACCATATATTGTTTTTACCAAATAAAAAGTAAATACTTATCGGTGTATTCAAGTCTATACTCTTTTTTATCCAAGTATTTCCTCCATCGGATGTTTGTAGATATTCACTGCCATAAGTAAAGGCAAAACCATTTTTAGCGTCACTAAATTGAATTTTGTTGAAAAAAAGGTTATCATTAATACCTTTTTTTCTTGTCCAACTTAAACCTCCATTTGATGTAGTAACCATTATACCATTTGATCCGACTGCCCATCCATTATTTTTATCTGTAAAAGATATTGAAAGGAAAAAACCAAATTCTTGGGGTACATTAAAAGGTTTATCACCATTAAGATAATAACTTTCTTGCCAAGTAGCACCACCATCTGTTGTTTTATAAATACTGCCAAAATAATCTGCTATCCAACCTGTTTGAGCATCAGTAAAAAAAATAGCATACACACTTACATAAGGAGAGGATTGAGGTAGAGATGTCCATGTCTCCCCACCATTAGTAGTTTTTAACAATAATTCACTTCCTAAAATCCATCCAACTTTAGAATTAAGGAAAAAAATATTTTCAAAATATCTATTATAATTCCAAGTTTTAGGAGCTTTTCTCCAATTCACCCCTCCATCATTGGTTGTTAATATCTCTCCTACCATACCAACTATCCATCCGTTTTGTTCGTCAATAAAGAAAACACGACGAAGTGTCTCAGTCGTGTTTGATATTTGGCTTTCCCAAGAAATTCCGCCATTTAAGGTTTTAATAATAGTTCCATTATTACCTATGGCATAGCCAATTTTTTCATTTACAAAAAAAACATCTAATAGATGATCAAAGTCTTCAGTTGGACTTTTTCTGACCCAGTTATTAGTACCACTCACTGCTTTTACAGAATAACTCCCTGAAGCTGAAGTTTGGTAAGTTTTTGCATTAGCATTTAGAATGTCAATGCCATTTTTTTGCCATTGGATTGAGGCATTAGTCGGAATACCTGTCGCATCAAAAATAATATTTGTCCCTTCACAAAGATTTGCAGAATTTGTCGCAATTTTGAGTTGAGCAGAAAGTTTCCATGAGGAAATAAGAAGTACAAACAGTAGTAGATTTTTTTTCATTTTAATAAAGGTGCCTCTCACCTCTTAATCGAAGGCGTTTGATTTTTTTGTTGTATAATTGTGTCTCAGAGGTGTCAAACACATCTATAAAAGTAATATAATTTCTTTTTTTTTTACAAAATATTATTTGATTTATAATGATTTTAATCGCAGAAAGTGGCTCAAGTAAAACAGATTGGCGAATGATTTCTCCAAACGGAGAAGTTTCCCAAGCCAAAACAATTGGGCTAAATCCATATTATCAAACTACTGATTCAATTATTGAAGAATTACAAAAAAACTTATTGCCATCGCTCAACAATCAAGCAGTTTCGGAAGTTTTTTATTATGGAACGGGTGTCACCAATGGAGAAAAAGCGGAAATTATTCGCTTGGCTTTCAAAACGATTTTTCCAACCGTAAAAACAATAGAAGTACACAGTGATATGTTGGCGGCGGCTCGTGCTTTGTGTGGTCGTGAGGCTGGCATTGCCTGTATTTTAGGAACTGGTTCTAATTCTTGCTTTTATGATGGTAAAGATATTACTTTTCAAGTACCACCTTTAGGTTTTTGGTTGGGAGATGAAGGAAGCGGAGGTTACCTTGGCAAACAATTAGTATTAAGTTATTTGCACAAAGAAATGCCTATTGATATTCGTGAAAAATTCGAAAAGCGTTTTGGTGCGAAAGACCGTCTGGAAATTTTAGATAATGCTTATCAAAAACCTTTTCCTAATCGTTACTTTGCTTCTTTTTCAAAATTTATTTTTGATAATCGCAATCATCCATTTACGTTTGGTTTAGTTAAAAGTGCCTTTGATTTATTTTTTGAAAAATATTTATTAAAGTATCCAGATTACCAACAGTATAAAATTCATTTCACAGGTTCTGTCGCATTTTATTACTCTGATATTCTAAGAAGAGTAGCCATCGAAAAAGGCTTTAGTGTAGGAGTGATTATGGAAAGTCCGATTGCTGGTTTGACTTTGTTTCACAAATCACAATTAGCCTAAATTGAATGAGCTATATTACGTTTTATACTTTTGTTTGTTTAAAACCTACTCAACTGCTTGCTAATTCGTTTTTTGTATTAATTTTTAGATAAAGAATTATATTTTTGGTAGATTTTTGTCAAGCTTTGCCCATTGAATTGTAAATTAGGAAATGCTTTGAGTGATAGGGTACAATTAAATAAAGAGAATAATGTCATGGTAAATTACGATAGAAATTTAGGCACAAAACAGAAGGCTCTTCGCATCAATCTCGACCGCCGAATTTATGGCTCTTTTGCTGAAATCGGGGCTGGGCAAGATGTCGCTGCTAATTTTTTTAAGTCGGGCGGAGCATCAGGAACGATTGCAAAAACTATTTCAGCTTATGATATGGCTTTCTCGGATGCCATTTATGGGGAAGAAGAATCTGGGCGTTATGTAGTAGAAGCCCGTTTAATGAAAATGCTTACTCGTGAGTATAAATTATTAAATGTACGTCTGACCGAAATGGCTTCTGAACGTACATTTTTTGCTTTTGCTGATACTGTTGCTGCGCTAAACTATCAAAAAAATAATGACCCACATGGGTGGATTGGCTTACGTTTTCAACTTGAACCAAATGGCGAACCAAACGATGTTGTCATTCACGTAAGAATGAAAGACAATGACAATGTTTTACAGCAACAAGCTTTAGGTGTTATTGGTGTAAACTTGATGTATGGTTGCTTCTATTATAATGCACAGCCTGAAATTTTACTTCAATCTTTAATGGATGATTTATCGTCTGATAGAATTGAGATTGATATGATTCGTTTTCGTGGTCCAGACTTTAAAGGTGTGGACGACCGTTTGATGTCGCTTCACTTAGTAAAAAATGGTTTTACCAATGCCGCACTTTTCGGACCAGACGGAAACGTAATGCAGCCTTCAGAAGCCTTCTATAAAAAACATATTGTGGCAGTACGTGGACGTTTTAGACCTGTTACGAATGTATCTTTAGACATGATTAAAACGGGTTTGAAACAGTTTGAAGCCGAACCAGACGTTGATGACGATAAAGTAGTTTTATTAGCTGAACTTACTTTGAAGAATTTACAAGCAGGTGGTGAACAAATAAATGAAAGAGATTTCCTCGATCGTGTAGATATTTTATGTTCGCTAGGACATACCGTTTTGATTTCAAATTTTCATGAATATTATCGTTTGGTGCAATATCTATGTGGTTTTACCAAATTAAGAATGGGGCTGATTCTAGGAATGCCTAACCTTGATTATATTTTTGAAGAAAAGCATTATACCAATATTTCAGGGGGAATTCTTTCAGCTTTTTCTACCTTGTTTGCTCCCAAAATTAAATTGTATTTGCACCCAATGCTCAATGCAGATGGTGAAATTGTAACCACAAAGGAATTTACTCCTCCTTCGCACTTAAAAGGCTTGTTTCAATATTTGCAAGACAACGATAAATTTGCCGATATTAAAAATTACGATAAAGAACTACTCAAAATTAATACAGATGCGGTCTTGAAACTAATCCAATCTGGCGAATCTGGTTGGGAAGAATTAGTGCCATCAGTCGTATCGAAATTAGTAAAAGGAAATTGCTTATTTGGTTATCCTTGCGAAGTAACGCCTGCTTGAGATACTAAAAAAACTTTTTTGATAATATAATTCTCAAATCCTTTCCTATTAGGCGGTGACTTAAGTCGCCGCCTAATAGGAATTGTAGTTTTTATAACTTAATGGCTCTCACTACCTCTCTTTTACCCCATATTCCTACATGCTTTTCTACTTTAAATCCTGCTTGTTCCATTGCCCTTCTGACAATAGTTTTTGAACAATAAGTAGTCAGGAATCCTCCTTTTTTTAAGAAAGACGCAACATGAGTAAATGTTTCCACAGTCCAGAGTTCTGGTTGTGACGAAGGAGCGAAGGCATCGTAATAAACTACGTCAAATAGCTCGTCAGTTTTAAAATCTTGAAGCGTACTCTTTACTTTTTTGAGTGAAAAATTAGAGGAGATTTCAATGTTTTCTTCCCAGTTTACTGAATGAAGCTTTTGGAGTAAATCAGTTGCTGTGTCCGTCTGATAATTTAATAATTTGACATCTTCTTCTGAAATGGGAAATGGCTCAAGACTGGTGTAATGTACTTTTAGCTGATTTTTTTTAGCTTCTCCTGCGGTTATCAAAGCATTTAACCCAGTACCAAAACCCAATTCCAATATGCTAATTTCTTGTGTTTCCTGCATTTTAGCCAATAAACCCAATTCAATATATACTCTTTGGGTTTCGTCTAAAGCACCACGAACAGAATGATAAAATTGGTTAAACTCTGCACTGAATAAAGTAGTAAAACCGTCGTCAGTAATTCTTACTCTTTGCATTTTTTATTTAGATATAAGATTTTAGAAGCAAGATACAAGACCAATGATAGCAAATGAAAGAGTTTTTGAAAGGGAATAGTTTTTACAAAACAATAAAGACTTGAATTTGAAAGCTACATACTTTCAAATTCAAGTCTAACACTCTTGTTTCTTTTCTCTTGCTTCTTGAATCTACTTAAAGCATTCCCACAAAATTATCAAACAAATAGCGAGAATCGTGTGGACCTGGAGATGCTTCTGGGTGATGTTGTACCGAGAATGCAGGTTTATCTTTTCTTCTTAACCCTTCAACAGTTTTGTCGTTTAGGTTGATATGTGTTAATTCTACATTTTCGTTAGCTTCCAATTCCGACATTTTTACGGCAAAACCATGATTCTGAGAAGTGATTTCTGATAAACCAGTAATCAAATTCTTCACTGGGTGATTCAAACCACGGTGTCCGTTTTTCATTTTATAAGTAGAAAGACCAGACGCTTGTGCTAAAATTTGGTGACCTAAACAGATACCAAAAGTAGGGCTATCGTTTTCTACAATTGCCTTAACAGTTTCAATGGCATAAGGCATCACTGCTGGGTCGCCAGGGCCATTCGAGATAAAGTATCCGTCTGGATTCCAAGCTTGCATTTCTGAATAAGAAGTTTTCGCTGGGAATACCTTTAAATAACAATCTCTATCAGTAAGATTACTTAAAATACTTTTCTTTACGCCTAAATCTAAAACGGCTACTTTGTGTTCTGCTTCTGGATTTCCCAAGAAATATGATTCTTGTGTACAGATTTGAGAAGATAACTCAAGTCCTTCCATTGGCGGTACTTTCGCTAATTCTTTTTTCAATTCTTCTACATCCAAAATCTCTGAAGAAATGATGCAGTTCATTACACCAACCTCACGGATATGACGAACAATTTGACGAGTATCAACGCCTGAAATACCAACGATTCCAGCCTTTTCGAAGTAGTCTTGTAAAGAACCATCAGCAGTTTTACGTGAATGAATTGGTGAGAATTCATTACAAACCATTCCAGAAATGGTTACAGTGCCAGATTCTTCTTCTAAATCGTTCACTACTCCATAGTTTCCGATATGAGAAGTTGTATTTACAATTACTTGTCCAAAATATGAAGGGTCAGTATAAATTTCCTGATAGCCAGTCATACCTGTATTGAAGCAAATTTCTCCGCCACTCGTCCCGATTTTTCCGAGAGCATTCCCTCTAAAAACTGTACCGTCTTCCAACAACAAAATAGCTGCTTGGCTTTGTGTTACTTTCATTTGATTGTTTCTTGGTTACTGAAAAAAGATTGTACTATAAAAAAGGAGGTCAATTAACTTGACCTCCTAATAAAAATATTTTTTAGAAACGATAACACAGCCTTTTTTTGAAGGTAAATCTTTGGACATTTTCCAAAAGTTACTCGTAAAAACTGCTTGTATCATCATTTGTTTCATTTCTGGTACAAAGATAGGGAATAAATGATTTTTGGACAAATCCAATATTCTTAATTTTGAATTAGATGAAAAATATATCGTAAATCATTTATTATAAGTGCAATAAAAAAGCACAAACTCCAATGAGCCTGTGCTTTTAATATAGTTTTTGTAATTGAGAACGAATCTACAATTACTATATACTAATTACAATACTGCTTCTGCCAATACCAAGATTTTGTTGTTCAATACTTCAACAACACCACCATCAATGATGAATTCTTGTTTGTCAGCCGCTAATGTTCCTTTTCCTAAAGTCGAAACGATAGGAGCGTGGTCTTTCAAGATTTGGAAAGAACCATCTGTACCCGGTAGCGTAACTACATCTACTTCGCCAGAGAACACTTTTTTGTCGGGAGTAATGATTTGTAAATTCATTTTTTTTCAGTTTATGAGTGTATGAGTTAAAAGTTTATGAGTAAGGTTTTACTCATAAACTCATTTACTCCTAAACTTTATTTCGATGCTTCTGCTACTAATCTTTCTCCTTTAGCAATTGCATCTTCGATGCTACCTACTAAGTTGAAAGCTGCTTCTGGCAAGTGGTCATAATCACCATCAATGATAGCGTTGAAGCCTTTGATAGTATCGTTAATATCAACCAATACTCCTTTTAAACCTGTAAATTGTTCAGCCACAAAGAATGGTTGTGACAAGAAACGTTGTACACGTCTAGCACGAGATACTACCAATTTATCGTCTTCAGATAATTCGTCCAAACCAAGGATGGCGATAATATCTTGTAATTCTTTATAACGTTGAAGAATCTCTTTAACACGTTGAGCAGTGTTATAGTGAACATCACCTAAAATGCTTGGAGATAAAATACGTGATGAAGAATCTAATGGATCCACCGCTGGGTAGATACCTAATTCAGCAATCTTACGTGATAATACCGTTGTAGCATCTAAGTGAGTAAACGTAGTAGCAGGAGCAGGGTCAGTTAAGTCATCGGCAGGTACATAAACGGCCTGTACTGAAGTAATTGAACCTCTTTTTGTTGAAGTAATACGTTCTTGCATCGCACCCATTTCTGTAGCAAGCGTTGGTTGGTAACCTACCGCTGAAGGCATACGACCTAAAAGAGCCGATACTTCAGAACCTGCTTGTGTAAAACGGAAGATGTTATCGATAAAGAAAAGGATATCACGACCTTGGTCTTCTCCTTCTGCATCACGGAAATATTCAGCAACTGTCAAACCTGAAAGGGCAACTCTAGCACGTGCTCCTGGAGGCTCGTTCATTTGACCGAACACCAAAGTAGCTTGCGAACCTAAAAGAGCTTCTTCATCTACTTTAGATAAATCCCATTCTCCTTTTTCCATTGCGTGTTTGAAATCTTCACCGTAACGAATTACGTTTGATTCAATCATTTCACGCAATAAGTCGTTACCCTCACGAGTACGCTCACCAACACCAGCAAATACCGAAAGACCTTCGTAAGCTTTAGCGATGTTGTTGATAAGTTCCATAATTAATACAGTCTTACCTACACCAGCACCACCAAATAAACCAATTTTACCACCTTTTACATAAGGAGCAAGCAAGTCAATTACTTTGATACCTGTAAAAAGCACCTCAGTTGAAGTTGCCAATTCGTCATATTTTGGAGCAAGACGGTGGATTGGCATTGATTTGTTAGACTTAGGTTGAGGAATACCATCGATTGCCTCACCAACTACGTTGAAAAGACGTCCTTTGATACTGTCACCAGTTGGCATAGACATAGGTTGTCCTAAGTCTCTTACTTCCTGACCTCTTTGAAGTCCTTCTGTTCCTTCCATTGCAATGGTACGAACACGGTCTTCGCCTAAATGTTGTTGTACTTCGAGAATAACTTTGGTGCCGTTGGCTTTTGTAACCTCCAAGGCATTCAAAATTGTGGGGAGATGAGAGTTAGCACCCTCGAAGCTCACGTCCACAACTGGTCCGATTACTTGCGTAACTTTCCCTGTATTGACTGCATTTGCCATTTGTATTGTGATTTTGTTATCTGATTGTCAAGTGATTACGTTTTTTATGTACTTAACGTAGTATTTCAGACTGCAAAACTACTTGGTAAAATTCAGATTAACAATTCTGTTTTTGGATTTTTACCATATTTTTTGCTTAAAAAGTATCGTTTTGTTGGATTGCTTTAAGAGTGACCCCAAAAAATACTTAGATTTTTGGGATTTTGGGGCAATTTTCCAAAAATCAAAATTCGAAAATATTTTTTCGCCTCAACACGATAAAGTTTTGATGTCCTTTTGTTTCTAGGTCTTTAAAAGTGAATCAAATATTTTTTACAAGATTCAAGATACTTTTATGAGGAGCTATATGCTTTGTTGAAGATGATAGACAACATTGACAAATTTCACAATGATACAATTTGTGATGAAATGATATTTACTAAAAAACCGCAATTTCCCGCAAAAAAGACGGAATGTTCCCTGTTAAAATAGCAATATTGGTACTTTGAATAGAAAAATTGCTACCTAAAACCGCAATATCCCGAAGTTTACTAGGGATTTTCTTAGTTAAAACCGCAATTTCCCGTAAAAATATAGGAAAGTTGGTATTTGGATTAGCAACTTTCCTACTAAAAGAGACAAATTTTCCTCTTTTAGTAGGAAAGTTGATGTAAAAAGGATAAAATTTTATCCTTTTAGTGGAAAATTAGAGATTCTCTTTTTCATGATGATATAAAAGAGTTGGTTTCGGAAAAACGATAGCTTGGGCTATCTATACTTTCTTCGCTAAGAAATAAGTTGATAGATTTCCAATCAAGTATAATAATTGCGAATTTTGTCTGTTGTACAAAGGCTAAATGCTTTATTCATCTTTCAAAAAGGCTTGTGCTTTATGCCAATTGCTTTTTAAATAACCATTACTTTACGCTACCAAAGGCTTAATTTATCATATCAATATGAATTCAATACAATTCTGGAAAAACTGGCAAAAAGCTTCTCGTCTGCTATATTTTTTCTCAATCAGTATTTTGTTGTTTACAGTGGTTGCATTTACTTTCTTTTATTTCAAAGGATTAGAAAATGTGGTGCATTGGAATATTTTGGCTGAATTAGGGGAAGTCCCTTTTGTGTTGGATTACTTTGATGTTGGGCAGGAAACACTTTCTTTTCCAAGTAAAACTTTCACAGTAACAGAACAATTCTTGGCTTCACCGATGGAAATAAACCTTATCGGGAATTATATTTTTCTATCACTCTTTGTCTTTGCCTTTGTTTTAATGCTCTCAGCACTTTCGTCGCTGGCTCGTTTTTGGTATTTGTTGTCGATGGGGCTTGTTATTTTACTCTTGGTTACTTTCAACCTTGAATTATTATATAATGCCAGTAACAGATACTTGACGATGGCTTTGATTATACTCTATGTAGGTCTTAGTTATTTCTTCCACGCTTTTCGTCCCGATATTAATATTTTCAAAAAGTTTTTGTCTTTCTTTTTAATAAGCATCTTACTCATTTTTGGGATTCTTTACAGCACAAAAGTGAACACGCCTTTTTTATTATTAGCGAGTTATAGAACTGCGGGAGCGATGATATTGAGTGTGGTTTTTATTTTTATGATTGCTTATGAAATCGTTCAAGGTTTTTTGGTACTGACAACCTCTTCAAAAAGTCCACAGGCATTAAAGAATTTCTTATTGATTTCTTTGATTTATTTAGCCAATGTATTGCTTGTTTTTTTACATAACAACAAAGTAATTGACTGGGAAATGATTTACATCAGCCCATTTGTCTTATTAATTACCTCTACATTTTTAGGCATTTGGGGTTTCAAAAAACGATTGGAGGGAAACAAGCAAATTGTCGACTTTGAAGATGCTGGTTCGTTTATTTATTTGGGATTAGCTATTGTTACCTTAGCCACTTGCGGGCAAGCCTTTGCCACTGGCAACGACCCCATGATAGAAGTATTAGAAGATGCAATTACTTACACGCATTTGGCGATGGGATTGGTGTTTTTAATCTATGTCTTAGTGAATTTCTTGCCGCTTTTCAAGCAAGGTTTTGAAGTACACAAAGTAGTTTTTAAACCCATAAACTTACCGATTTGGACAGCCAGAGTATTGTCAATTATTATCATTGCTGCTTTATTAGTGTTGAAAAATTTCTTTACATTTCAGCAAGCAAATGCTGCATATTATAATGCTTTGGGCGATTATTATGCTTTTGACAAACAATATAGAGTGGCAGAATCGGAGTACCAAATGGCTTTGGCTTACGAATATCGCAACCATAAAAGTAATTATGCTTTGGCTTCTTTGGCATTATGGCAAAACGATAATGAACGAGCAGCATTGTACTTCAAAAAAGCTTTGGCTAAAAATCCATCAGTCTTTGCTTATGAAGGATTGAGCCGTTCTTTTTATGATGGCGAGCATTTTTTTGATGCCATGTTTACCTTGAAAGAAGGCTTAGCCAAATTCCCGACAAGTGGAGAATTGCAGAATAATTTGGCTTACCTATTCAACAAATCGAATGTGGTAGATTCAACTGTTTTATATTATGAAATGGCAGTGAAAAATGCCCGAAAGCCAGAAGTACCCGCTAGTAATTTGTTAGCATTTTGGGCAATGAATGGAAAAGAACAAGCCATTCAGGAATTGTTGGAAAAGCCAGAAAACATCACATACAGTTCATACCAAGCTAATGTGCTTGCCCTGAAAAATGTATTGAAAAATAAAAAAGTAATCGCTTCAGAAGAAATCACACAATTAGATTTACCCAAAGATTCTGTACTAAGTAATATCGCTGATTTCGCAAGATTGTACAATCAAGCACTTTATCAGAAAGCAAAAGGAGAAATTCTGCCATTAAGAAGATTGTCGGAACTAGATGAAAATCAAGCAGATATTGAAGATTTACTTTTTGCAGATATTGTTCAAGAATATTATAAAGGAGATAAAATAATAACTTTTCAAACGCTACAAGCTTGGTCGCTAGGCGATTCTACCGATAAAAAAGGTAAGTATTATCAATTGTTATTGAATACTTTATTAAAGAAAGAAGCAACAGAAAAAGTAGATATTTCAAGCATCAAAAATATTGCTGTAGATGGCTTGAAACAACATCCTGTTAATGAAGAAGTACTGACGAAAGCCATTGAAATACTCAACCAACAAAAGCAAGGAGATAAAGCTTATGAAGCTAGTTTGAATGCCATTGCTTGGCGAAAAGATTCTCCAGGGCTATATCAATTATACATCCTTCAAGCTTTAAAAGTTGGGATGAAAGATTATGCTGTAGATGGAATGAAGATACTTCAAAAATTATCCCCAACCGACTATCAGCGTTTTCTACCAACCTATCAAGCTAAATTAGCTTCTATCGAAAAGGCAAGTGCTGGTTTTCAGTAAATTATTAAGTTTGTTTATTAAGAATAATTTTATGGACATGAGAGAGCAACTAACCTTCTCTAAAGATTTTTGGAGTTCCACTTACGAAGTCAAAGATGGCGCTCAAGTACTTGTTAAAACAGAAAAGAAATCTATTTGGTCTTATGACTCAAATGTAAGGATTGGAGATAAAGAATATTTTTTTGATGTAACAGGCTTACTCTCCGATACTGTGATTATCTACGAAGATAAAGACAAAGTAATAGGAAGAATTAATATCAATTTTTGGAATACAGAAGCCTATATTTTATTAGAAAACGAAGGAAAGTTTTTCTTCAAACAGATAGGTTTAATTGCTAATGAATGGGAACTACATAATGAAGAAGGTTTAATGATTCATTTTTCAAAAAGCTTGTTTACCAATGATGGAACAATAAAAATCTATCATGAGAATAACAAGTGTTTAGCCATCGGAATTTTTCTCATTTCAATATATCAACAAAAGAGTAATAATTCATAAATGATTTATCATTTTGAAGAAACACATAAAATATGAGCCTCTAAGCTCAACTGATCAAAACTTTATAGTTAAGGAAATAATATGAAAATCATCGAAACTAGCCACATCTCCAGACGTTACGTAATGGGTGAAGAAGTAATTCAAGCCTTAAAAGATGTAAGTATCGCAGTCAGCAAAGGTGAATATGTAGCTTTTATGGGACCATCGGGTTCTGGGAAGTCAACATTAATGAATATCATCGGCTGTTTGGATACTCCATCAACAGGGAGGTATATTCTGAACAATCAAGACGTAAGTGAAATGTCTGAAAATGAATTGGCAACGGTTCGTAACAAAGAAATTGGTTTTGTATTCCAAACCTTCAATTTATTACCACGTCAATCTTCTTTAGAGAATGTTGCTTTGCCGTTGATTTATGCAGGCTACAATAAAGCAGACCGAATAGAAAAAGCCATGTTGGCTTTAAAAGGAGTAGGTTTGGAAAATAGAGCTGGACATAAACCAAATGAGCTTTCAGGTGGTCAGCGTCAGCGTGTAGCAATTGCCAGAGCTTTAGTGAATGACCCTTCGATACTTTTAGCCGATGAACCTACAGGTAACTTAGATTCTAAGACTTCTTATGAAATCATGGATTTGTTCGACCAGCTTTATTCTAAAGGAAACACCATTGTAATGGTAACGCACGAAGATGATATTGCGCAATACGCCCATAGAATTGTAAGATTAAGAGATGGCTTGGTAGAATCAGATAAGGTAAATACCAATGTTAAAAAGGCAAAAGACTTAATGGCGGGTCTTCAAGGTCATTGAAATAAAATAATTTGAAAATAATTTACTTAGATAAGTCTCTGTTTATTAGTAGATTAAAAGTTTATTTGAATTAAGTATAAAATATTTTTCATTTTTAATTCAGTAAACGCTTGTAGAATAAAAAAACTATCGTACCTTTGCAGTCCAATCAAATGGAAACAACACCGCAGGATGGAGCAGTAGGTAGCTCGTTGGGCTCATAACCCAAAGGTCACAGGTTCGAGTCCTGTTCCTGCTACAGAGAGAAGACGAGTCATACGGCTCGTCTTTTTATTTTAAAATTTATACAAATCGTTTTGTCATCCCGTAGGGAACTCGTTAGCCACTCCCCAAAACTATCTTGATTCCTTCCTCTACTGATTTTTCAGTAATTTTGACAAATAAACGAGGATAATAATGGAAACAATTAATCATAAAGCAGGCTTTGTCAGTATTGTCGGAAAACCAAACGTTGGGAAATCTACTTTGATGAACGTTTTGGTAGGAGAACGCCTTTCAATTATTACTTCAAAGGCACAAACTACTCGCCACCGTATCATGGGTATCTTGAATGGTACGCATAAAGGAACTGATTTTCAATTGGTTTACTCTGATACACCCGGAATTATTCTTCCAAAATACGAGTTACATAAATCAATGATGACTTTCGTGCATAGTTCTTTAGAAGATGCAGATGTGATTTTGTTTGTAACGGATATTTTTGAAAAGTACGACGAAGACGATGTTATCAATAAATTAGCAAGGATTGACCATGTTCCTGTGTTGTTGTTAATCAATAAAATTGATTTAGCAACCGAAGAACAAGTACAAGAAAAAATTGCGCATTGGCGTGAACGTTTTCCAACACAAGCCATCATTCCAATTTCGGCTTTGAAAGAAGAAAACATTGGTCAGATTTTTGATTCTATTGTAGAGCAATTACCCCTACACCCACCGTATTTTGATAAAGAAGAATTAACTGATAAACCCGAACGCTTTTTTGCATCGGAAATTTTAAGAGAAAAAATCTTCTTGAATTATAAAAAAGAGATTCCTTATTCTTGCGAAGTAGTAATTGTTTCTTTCAAAGAAGAAGATAATCTTATCAGAATCTCGGCAGAAATTTATGTGGAAAGAGTAACACAAAGAGCGATTCTGATTGGTCATAAAGGAGAATCTATCAAAAAAGTAGGAACTCAGGCACGTGAAGCGATGGAGAAATTCTTTGGTAAAAAAGTGTTCTTAGAGCAATTTATCAAAGTAGAACCAGACTGGCGTTCAAAAGCACAGAAAGTAAAATCATTTGGTTATAGCCAAGACTAATTTGGCAGTCGGAAATCGGAAATCAGATTTCGGCTTTAAATTAGAATAAATAATCGTATTTACATCAACTGACAGCTCACTCAAAGCTAAATGCTGATAGCTGATAGCTGATAGCTGATAGCTGATAGCTGATAGCTGATAGCCATTCTACCCCTAATTTTTAACAGTATATTATAATCTTTAACGTTGAGGTGCTTGTTAAGCCAAGATTGAACGACTGACATTCAGGAAATTAATCATAAAAGGTACGCAGGGAACAGCTCAAAAAATTAAAAAATGTCAAACATTGTTGCAATTGTAGGTCGCCCAAACGTGGGTAAATCTACGCTTTTTAATCGCCTTATCGAACAGAAAAAGGCAATTATGGATAACGTTTCAGGCGTTACTCGTGACCGTCACTATGGATATGGTGAGTGGATTGGTAAATTTTTCACCATTATTGATACTGGTGGATATGTGCATGGTTCTGATGATACTTTTGAAGGGGCCATCCGTGAACAAGTAGAATTGGCTATTGAAGAAGCAGACGTTTGTTTGTTTGTTGTAGATTGTTCTACTGGAGTAACCGATTTAGATAAAGACTTTGCTAAAGTGCTTCGTCGTTCTAAAAAACCTGTTTATATTGTAGCTAACAAAGCTGATACTTATGAAAAAGGAATGGAAGCGGTTGAGTTCTATGAATTAGGAATGGGCGAACCTTTTCCAATTGCTGCTGAAAGTGGTTCAGGAACAGGAGATTTATTAGATGCAGTTGTTAGCCATTTCCCAGAAGAAGGTATTGAAAATCCAAATGCAGGTATTCCGAAAATTGCAATTTTAGGAAAACCAAATGTAGGAAAATCATCTTTCTTAAACGCCCTTTTAGGGAAAGAAAGAAGTATTGTTACAGATATTGCTGGAACTACTCGTGATGCAATTGATAATCACTATACTTTATTCGGAAAAGATTTTATCATTACCGATACCGCTGGAATTCGAAGAAAAGCAAAAATTGATGACAATATCGAATATTATTCGATTTTGCGTTCAATTAAAGCGATGGAAGAATGTGATGTTGCGGTGATTATTGTTGATGCCACTACAATCGACGTACAAACTGGCTTACAAGCACAAGATATGAACATCGTATCGATGGCTGATAAAGCAAAAAAAGGAATTGTGTTGATGATTAATAAATGGGATTTGGTTGAAAAAGATTCAATGACTGCGAAGCGTATTGAAGATGCGGTACGTCAGAGAATGGCACCAATCAATTATATGCCAATTATCTTTACTTCGGTAAAAGATAAACAACGTATTTTCCAAGCTGTAGAAAAAGTACTGGAAGTGTATGAAAACAAAACCAGAAAAATTCCTACTTCTAAATTAAATGATGTAATGTTGAAAGTGATTGAAAACTATCCTCCACCAGCTTGGAAAGGAAAGTATATCAAAATCAAATACATGACTCAATTACCAACAAAAGCACCTTCTTTTGTAATGTTCTGTAATTTACCACAGTATATTCGTGAGTCTTATGAACGTTATTTAGAAAACCAAATGCGTGAGCATTTTGATTTTAATGGTGTGCCAATTCAGATTTTCTTTAGAAAAAAATAATTATCAATGAATATGATTTCAGCAAATTGGTTACTTCTCGCAATCAACCCACAAGGTATGAGATAAGTAGCTATTTGATAAAATATATTATTAAAAAGACCTTTCTCAGCGATGCGAAAGGTCTTTTTTTTTACCTCAATTTTTAATAAGCCATGAAGGAAATAAGTAAAGCGAAGTATTTTGTTGGAGTAATTTTAGTGTTGACTGGCGCAGTTTTATTTGCCGGGAAAGCCGTTTTGGTAAAGTATAATTATATACATTATCATGTGGATACCGTTTCATTATTAGCTTTAAGAATGCTGTTTTCAGCGCCTTTTTACCTAATAATTTTATTTTTTCAACAGAAAAAAGAGGAACAAGTAAAGCTAACTGCTAGACAATGGTTTTGGATGTTTGCCATTGGTTTAGTGGGTTATTACTTAGCTTCGCTTTTTGACTTTTGGGGTTTAAATTATATTACAGCTAGTGTTGAGCGTCTAATCCTTTTTATCTATCCCACTATTGTGGTTGTAGTTTCTGCAATTTTCTTAAAAAAGCCTATTCATAAAATCCAATATGTGGCTTTAGTGATTACTTATTTGGGGGTGGCTCTAGCTTTTATACCAGATTTGAAGTTGGGTTTACAGAAAGATTTAGTAATTGGTAGTTTCTTGATTTTCTTAAGCGCTTTTACTTATGCTTTGTTTTTGGTAGGAAGTGGAGAAATGATTCAAAAGGTTGGAGCTTTGCGTTTTACATGTTATTCAATGTTGATTTCTACAGGCATGGTAATTATTCATTATTTAGCTTCAGTAGGGAAAGGGTTGTTGGCGTATGAAGCTGGAGCATATTGGCTGAGTCTTTCAATGGCAGTATTTTCAACGGTAATTCCTTCTTTTATGATTTCGGAAGGTATCAAGCGAATAGGTTCAGGTAATGCTTCAATTATCGGGAGCATCGGACCTGTCGCAACGATTATTATGGCGAATACTTTTCTTGAAGAACAAATATCAGCTTGGCAATTAACAGGTACATTCGTAGTACTGTTTGGAGTATTGATGATTTCTTGGAAAGGGAAGAAGTAATAGGAATTATGAGTTTTGAATTAGGAGTTATGAGTTTTTGCGGTTAAGACATATTTCATTTTAGCGAAGGATTAGCTTTTTCTTTTTAGGGTATAAATTTTAGTTTATACCCTGAAGCTTTTAGCGTTTAATTACTTTTCGAAAAATGAAGTATCTAATTTAGCAATACTTCCTTTTCCTCCAACTGCCCAAATACTATTTACAAAAATACTAATGGCATGAAAAGGAGAAGTGTCGATTACTTTCCATGACTTCCCAAAATCTTTTGAAAAACTTGTTCCAGATGGTCCAACGGCTATCAAGATTTTTTTCTTATAAATTGCCACTCCTTCTTTTAATCCAGCAGGGTTTGTTTGTGGAGCATCCAGCCAAGTTTTACCTCCATCGTTTGTTAGTAAAACATTGGGAATGGCTTTATTAATTTCTAAATAATCTCCCCCAACGGCAATACCATGAAGATTATCCCAAAATCTCAAACCAAATAATCCATTAGTTTTTCCTGCGGGCATTGAAGTATTGATTACTTCCCAGTTTTCACCTTGATTAATACTTTTAAATATTCTTGCATTTGAAGCACCGCCTGTACAGATATAAACATTATTCTTGCCAGAAACAATTAAACTTGTACCACTTGCCGCAAAGGCTGCTTCACCTTCTTGATTATTTGGAATATTTTCTGGATTGATAGGAGTCCATGTTTTTCCTCCATCTTTGGTTTTAATAATAAAAAAATGTCCATTAATTGGGTCGCTGAAAGCGATACCATTTTGTTTATCCCAGAAATCTATTCCGTCGAAAAATATACCTTTTTCAGAAGTTTGATAAACAATATTCCATGTATTGCCACCATCTTCAGTTCTATAAATTTTGGCATGTCCTAGTTCCGCTTCTCCTGCGCTCATCAAAATAGCAGTATTTTCATCAAAGGCATGAACATCCCTGAAATCTAATTTTTCTGCTTCTGGTACTTGTTTTACTAGCCAATTTTTTCCTCCATCTGTTGTTTTAATGAAAGTTCCTTTTGAGCCTCCAATCCAAACTACTTTTTCAGAAATGGCATGTATCGCTCTAAAACTAGCATCTGTAGCAACGTTTTGTTTTATCCATTGAGCATAAGTATTTTGATGCAATAATAAGATGAATAAGTAAGTAATATATTTTAGGGTTGTCATTGATGAAATGGTTTAAAAATGAAATACTAATGTACAAAATAGACATAAAAAAAAGCCTTCCCAAAATAATTTGAGAAGGCTTTTCTTTATTTTTTACAACTATCTATTTACGATAATACGTTTAGTTAAATCAAAATCTCCAGCTTTAAAGCGAAGCATGTATTCTCCCTCATTATTATTTCTTAAATCGACAATTACTTTTCCTTTAATCGTTGGTAAAGTACTAGCGTAGATTTGTCTTCCAAGAAGGTCATAAATCAGAATCTGAGGATTATCATAATCAGCTAATGTTTCGATGGTTAATAAACCATTACTTGGGTTTGGATAGATAGATAAACCTTTAAAAATAGCTTCTTCACTAAATGTAAATGCTTTAGAGAAATTAGAGAAACAAGCTAATTGCCCACCTGGTGCTGAAGCAATAGCAAATACTGTTTTAACTCTAGCACTATAATCGCCATATCTATTTGCTTTAATTACACCTTCTTTAAATGCTAATACTTCTGAACCATATTTCCATTCATATTCATTTCCAGTAGGGAAATTAACAGCTTTCAAAGTATATGTACCATCTTTTTCAATACTTGCTGCTGAAGCATCAGGGTTATTTCTAACAATGATGTTGATTGGTGCCGATTTCGCAGAAACACAACCTGTTGTAGTATTTTTAGCAGTTGCAGTATATTCTCTTGAAATATCAATGAAAGTTCCTTGACTATTAATAGAAGTAAGATTAAGTGTTTTACCTACTAAACCTGTACTCCAAGTTACTTCAAAATTACTAGTTGCTAATAAATTTACAGAGTTGATTTTGCTGTAATCTGCATTATCTCTCGAACAGAAAATCGTAAGTCCATCAGCTGCAATAGTTGGTGCATCTGGTACTGGTAAAGCAGTCGTTGTAACGATGTCAGACGAAGGAGACACACATCCACGAGGGTCAATTACTTTTACAAAGAATGTCCCAGTTGTTTTTACAGTAATTGATTTAGTAACATCAGCACTACTCCAAAGATACTTTGTTACTTCACCATTTGGTAGATCAGAAGAAGTAATGATTACACTTTGGTCAGCACAAAATGCAAGGCTACTGCTAGACGTAATTGTTGGTTTTGCAGGTAAAGCATAAACTGTAACTTTTACTAAATCAGAAGCTGGAGATTTACAGTTGTTTGCATCAATTACTGCTACTGTTAAATCTTGAGAAGTTTTAATCGTGATAGCTTGAGTAGCTTCGTTATTACTCCAAACATATTTAACATTAGGCGTTGAAGTCAAAGTAACTGCACCACCATCACAAAATGCTAAAACACCACTTGCTGTAATTACTGGTTTAGCAGGAAGAGCATTAACGATAACAGTTGTTGTATCAGATGATTTTGATACACACCCCTTTTCATCAGTAACTTTCAAGGCATATTTGCCAGAAGTTTTAATGTTGTCAATACTTCTAGTTGTAGCTCCTGTATTCCAAGTATAGCTAAATCCTGAAGTTGACGTAAGCATTACAACATCGCCATCACAAATAGTAGCATTCAGTTTTGAAGAACTAATAACTGGTTTTGCTGGTAATGCAAGCGCTGTTAAATTAACTGTATTAGAAATAGGAGATAAACATCCTAAAACGCTTTCAACACCAATGATTTGAATTGATGCAGTTTTGTTGAATGAATCGACGGTATTTGTAGTCCCTAGAGTATCTTGTTTCGCACCATTAATGAACCACTGGAATGACGTAGCAATAGCACTGCTTGTTGCTTTTAACGAAACAGTTTTATCTTCACAAAATTCTAAAGCACTTGCTGTGATTACAGGTTTAGTTGGAACCGGAACAGCTTTAAGTGAAACCGCTTCAGAAATTGGAGAGATACAATTTAGAACACCTTCAACAGCAATTACTTGAACCGAACCAGTTTGATAGAATTTATCAATATGACTGATTGTACCTAGATTATTATTTCTAACACCGTTTAAAAACCATTGATAATTTTTGATGATTGATGAACTATCCGTTTTAAGAGAAATACCTTTGTCTTCACAAAAATCTAAAGCACTTGCAGTAATAACAGGCTTCGCAGGAACTGGAATAGCTTGTACTGTAACAGGATTTGAAATTGGAGAAAGACACCCCAATCTAGCTTCTACAGAAACAACTTGAACTGAACCAGTTTTTTGGAATTTCTCAATATGGCTGATAGTTCCCATGTTAGGTTGCCTAACACCATTCAAATACCATTGATAGCTCTTAATAAATTGAAGACTGTCTGTTTTAAGAGTAATACCATTGTCTTCACAGAAAGTAGTAGCTGATGCAGTAATTACTGGCTTTGGTAAAGAATAAAACTCAGCAAAAACTACTCCACTTGCATAAGCAGGAGCTTGAGGACAGCTTGGAGAAACAACAGAAAGGTAATAATAACCTGACAAAGTAGCTTTTAAGGTAGGTGTTCCAAAACCTTCTGTATTGTGGTCTATAATATTAGGAGCCGAAGGAGTATTGTTTATTCCTAGTGTACGCTCCCAACGATATTCATAATTTGGATTAGTAATACTAGACTTTAACGTTATTTTCTCTCCATCACATGCAATACTTCTGTCAAGTGTGATAGTTGGAATTGTTGACGGAGCAGCTTGATATTGAACATTTACACTATTAGAAGGATCTCCAAAACCAAATCCATCATAACATTTAGCATAAACAGTAATGTTAGAAGTAATTTCTAAAAACTTAAGGTCACGACCTGGAGAGTCTAAGCCTAAATCGTTGTTGTTAGAATCATACCAATGTGTTTGACTAGAACCACATCCTGTTGCTCTCACAATAACTACACTAACAGGATCACCAATAGATTGATAACCACACCTATCAATACCAACGTATTCAACGACTGGCCGAGCAGGAATTACTGACTTCCCCGAAGTTTTTGTGGTACTTGTGTTCTCCTCTGAAGTTGAAGTAGAACCATTTGCCCAGACAACACCTAAAGACGCTATCACAAACAAAATGACTAAGAGTGTTCTTTGAGTAAGGTTGTTCATAATTAAAAATATTTTTTGGTAAAATTTTTAGGTTGAGATTTCAGAAAGTTTAAAGATTGATAGTGGCTTTGTACGAGGCAATTTACCTAATATATTCTAAATAAATGCTATGCCCTGTAAAGTATGAAGTAAAAATAAGACAGGACTGGCTTAAAACCATAAAAAAATCATTAAACTTTTTGATTTCGGGATTTTAAATTTTTCAGGAAATATTTTACAGTCTTATATGTCATAGATTTTCTAACTTGTTTTTGAAGAGTATTTTCTTTTATAAAGGCTGAAAATAACCCTAAAATGCCTTTAGCTCGTTATTTCGCTAGTTTTTCCAAATAAAAAATAAACATTTATTTACTTTAATTTATCAAAACATATACCTTTGTAATATTATTAATAATTTTATATTTTTTATAATAAATCAGTGATTGTTTTCACGATTTTCAATGAATATTCGCAAATTACCACCAGCAAGTCAAGCTTTTAAATATCCTTTACTGATTAAAAGTATCCTTGCTTATTCTACTATGTTAGAGCCTTATAACGAAATTGTTTATAAGGATACTTTGCGATACAATTATTTCGAACTAAACAGAAGAGTACGAAAACAAGCAAATATTTTTAAAAATTTGGGAATTGATGGTGGAAAAACAATTGCTGTAATCGACTACGATTCTCATCGTTACTTAGAATGTTTTTTTGGCATTCCGATGACAGGAAACGTTTTGCATACTATTAATTGGCGTCTTTCTCCTGCTCAGGTTTTATATACAATCAATCATGCTCAAGATGAAGTAATAATTTGCCATATTGACTTTTTGCCACTTTTGGCTTCAATATTTGATGAAATTACTACAGTGAAAAGTATTATTATTTGCGCTGATAATGGCGAGTTTGTTAATAATACTACTTTGCCAATTATTGGTGAATACGAGGCTCTTTTAGCAAAAGCTTCTGATGAATACGATTTTGAAGATTTTGATGAAGATGCAGTAGCGACCACTTTTTATACTACTGGAACCACTGGAAACCCTAAAGGCGTTTATTTTACCCATCGCCAATTGGTATTACATACTTTATCAATTAGTGTAACATTTAGTGCAATTGATGGCGCTTGTCGCTTCAATAATTCAGATGTTTATATGCCACTTACACCAATGTTTCATGTTCACGCATGGGGTTTTCCGTATGTGGCAACTATGTGTAATACCAAACAAGTTTACATAGGTAAGTTTGAGCCCGAAACCGTTTTAAAGTGTTTTGTGAAAGAAAAAGTCACGTTTTCACATTGTGTGCCAACAATTTTACAAATGTTTGTCAGCCATCCAGCTACACAACAAATTGATTTGTCTCGTTGGAAAGTTGTAATTGGTGGTTCTGCTTTACCAGAAGCACTAGCTAAAGCGGCTTTACAAAGAGGCGTTGATGTAATTACTGGATATGGAATGTCTGAAACTTGTCCGATTTTATCAACAGTTTATCTCAAGCCAGAAGATGTACAAAATACAGACATAGATTTTCAAGTAAAAGCTCGTACTCGTTCTGGAACTCCTGCAATTTTGGTTGATTTGCAATTACTTACAGAAGAGGGGAAAGTAGCAGAGAAAGATGGTGAAACAATTGGGGAGATTACCGCTAGAACACCTTGGTTGACTCAAGGTTACTTTAATGAACCTGAAAAGTCGGAAGAATTGTGGAAAGATGGCTGGTTGCATACTGGTGATGTTGCCACAATGAATCAAAGTAATTCTTTGAAGATTACTGATAGAATAAAAGATGTAATAAAGTCGGGCGGTGAATGGGTGAGTTCTATCGCTTTGGAGAACTTAATAGGTAAACATGAGGCTGTTCAAGAAGTAGCGGTTGTAGGAATTCCAGATATAAAATGGGGAGAACGTCCTCATGCAATGATTATATTAAAAGAAGGAAAAAGTTTAACGAAAGAAACACTCAAAGATTTCCTTCAAAAATATGTGGATGACCAAACAATTACTGCTTGGACAATCCCAAGTTCGGTTGATTTTGCTAAAGCGATTCCGAAAACATCAGTCGGAAAAATCGACAAAAAAGTAATAAGAGCTTCGTTGGCGAACTTAGAAGAGAAAAGTCTTTCATAATGATTTTTATATAAATGCTTGATTACTGAAACCTTGTTCGGATTCCGAGCAAGGTTTTTTGTTTGTATCTTCGCTTTTCCAATGGTTAGCTTAAATTTATACTTGAGTTGTCGAGAATTTTTTCAAGTATTTTGATTATTGTCAAGATATTCAAAACAGAATAACCAACAACGGAAAACTTGTACGAAAGTACTTAATCTCAATTAATTAAAAGACGATGCAAAATCCTTCCATAAAAAACCGATTATTTCCTGTTTTTCTTAAATTAGAAGAACTAAATGTTTTACTTGTTGGCGGTGGAAATGTTGGTTTAGAAAAACTTTCGGCAATGCTCAACAATAGTCCAGATGCCAAAGTAACCGTTGTTGGCACTTTTATAAGACCAGAATTAAGAGAATACGCCAAAGATTTTCCTCAAGTAATTTTAGAAGAAAGAAATTTCGAGAATAGTGATTTGAACGAAAGAGATTTGGTGATTTTAGCAACCGATAATCCTGACTTACATGCAAGTATTAAGCGAATAACAGCAGAACGCCATATCCTTTGTAATGTTGCGGATACACCAGCGCTTTGTGATTTTTACTTAGGCTCAATCGTGCAAAAAGGAGATTTGAAAATTGGAATTTCGACCAATGGAAAATCGCCAACGATGGCTAAAAGAATGCGTGAGTTTTTGGATGATATTATTCCAGATGATATTCAGAATCTATTAGAAAATTTGCGAGAAATTAGAAAATCAATCAAAGGTGATTTTCAGGAAAAAATCAGAGTTTTGAATGAAGTAACCGAAAGTATGATTAATAAAAAATAATCAAAGCCAATGAAAACGCTGAAAATTTTGAAAGCGAGTCAGATAAAAGCATTGGATGCTTTTACGATTCAAAAAGAAGGAATTTCTTCTGTTGATTTAATGGAAAGAGCTTCCGTTGCTTTTATGAATTGGTTTCTTCAAAAGTATTTTCACAATTCAAAATTGTCTGTCAATGTTTTTTGTGGTTTAGGAAATAATGGTGGAGATGGTTTGGCGATTGCCCGTTTATTGATTCAAAAAGGTTTTTCGGTTAATGTTTTTGTTGCTCAGTATGCTGAAAAAACAAGTACTGATTTTGAGATTAATCTTCGCAGGCTACAAGAATTAAAAAAGGTTTTTTTTATTAAAAATGAAGATGACTTTAAAGCTTTTCAACAAATCACAGCAAATGATATTATCATTGATGCCATTTTGGGTGCTGGTATAAATCGGGCTGTTGATGGACTTCTAAAAGCTTTGATTATTCAATTAAATGAATTGAGTGCTGAAAAAATATCGGTTGACATCGCTTCTGGTTTGTTTATGGATGAAGCAAATACAAAAGTAGATGTTATTTTTAAACCCAATTTTACCATTACTTTTCAGTTGCCAAAATTGGCTTTGATGCTTCCTCAAAATTATGAACATGTCGGTGAGTGGGAAGTTTTAGACATTGGTTTGAACCAAGAAATGATTTCAGAATTACCTTCTTATTATTTTTATACTCAAGACATTCAACCAATAGCTCGTCCTAAATTTTCTCATAAAGGTACTTTTGGACATACTTTATTGCTTGCTGGTTCAAAAGGAATGATGGGGGCAGCTATTTTATCAGCCAAAGCTTGTCTGCATTCGGGAGTGGGAAAACTTACTTGCCATGTTCCGAACATTGCATTTGAAATCATGCAAATTGCTGTTCCTGAAGCGATGACTTGGACAAGTTCTAACGATTTTGATTTTATTTCAACCAATTTTACGGAGAATGATTTAAGTATTTATCAGTCCATCGCAATCGGGCCGGGCATAGGTACACATCCAGATGTTTTTAAAATGTTGGAAAGCGTAATTTTGTCGGCTCAAGATAAAAAACTGGTAATTGATGCTGGTGCCTTAAATCTTTTAGCGACTGAGGAAGGGAAAGAATTATTGAATAAACTACCAAGAAATACAATTTTGACACCTCATCCAAAAGAGTTTCAAAAACTATTGGGAAAAACATGGAAAGACGATTATGAGAAACTGGCTTTACTTCAAACTTTCGCTCAAAAATATCAAATATTTATAGTGTTGAAAGGCTATCAATCCGCAGTTGCAACACCCGAAGGAGATATTTATTTTAATGCGACAGGCAATGCAGGAATGGCTACGGGTGGAAGTGGAGATGTATTAACTGGAATAATTGCTGCTTTACTGGCTCAAAATTATTCAGCGAAAGAAGCCACTATTTTAGGTGTCTTTAAACATGGAGAAGCAGGAGATTTAGCCGCTGAAACTCGTGGGCAAATGGCAATGATTGCCAGTGACATTATCGAAAATTTGAGATGGTAATTTATTGATTCAATTCATTTTTTGTAAGAATTCCTTTCTGAATAAGTAATTGCTCAAACGCTGGACTAAAATCGTGAATGGTATCAGTATCAGTCAAATAAGGAAGTAAATAATAAGGAATTCTTGAAGCCAAGAGTTCTTCACAAGTACTTTTTAAAACGCTATTGCTACTCCAAGCTTTGTTTTGAAAAATTGCGGGATAAGCTTTTCGCATTCCTAATAAATAATAGCCACCATCGTTTGCTGGACCAATTACTACTTCATGTGTATCAAGCGCATAAAATGATTTGGTAAGATGCCATAGACTAATGTCTGGACAGTCACTTCCAATAATACTTGCTTTTTTAATATTCTCTTTGCTTAATGTGTAGGTAAAAGCGTTGAGCATTCTTTCTCCTAAATCATTGCCAACTTGCAATTGCTTATCGTACAAAGTATTATCCCAAGCGTCATTGTAATCGATAAAATCAGAATAAAACAATACCTTTTTTCCAGTTAATTGATCAGTAATTGAACGAGTGATTTCAGTAAGCGTTTCATAAATTTTCAAAGCTTTTTCATCTCCTAAATCTTGAGCAATTCTAGTTTTTACTTTTCCTAATACTGCATTTTTAATAAAAATAATGAGTGCACTTTGTTGAGGCATTGTTTGTCGAGATGCGAGTGAATAAATTAATCGTTTCCTTAAATATAGAAGACGAAGAGTAATCTACCAAGAAAAGTTTTGAATGACTTTGAGAGAAAAATGTATTTTATCATAAAACAATAAAAGCAGACCCTAAGCCTGCCTTTATCATCAATCTTGTTGGAAATATTATTTCAGTACCTGATACACAATAAGTGCTGAAATATAAGCTAAGCCTGTCATGTAAAATAATTGGATGGCTGGGTATTTCCAAGATTTTGTTTCTCGATAAGTAATTGCCAGTGTACTCATACATTGCATGGCAAAAGCATAGAAAATCAATAATGAAAATCCTAATGCAGTATCATACATCGGTTTACCCGTTTCAGGGTTAATTTCTGCTCGCATTCTATTCATTACTGTCGAGTTTTCATCATCTACTTCTCCACCTAAACTATAAATAGTTGACATCGTACCCACAAATACTTCACGGGCAGCAAAAGAAGTAATCAAGGCAATTCCGATTTTCCAATCATAACCTAAAGGCTTAATGGCTGGTTCGATAACCTTTCCAAATACGCCAGCATAAGAGTTCTCTAATTTCTGAGAAGCAATCTTGTTGTCTAATTCAATGCCAGAAAGTGTTGGGTTTTCTGCTTTTACTTTAATTTCTGCTTGTTCTATGGCATCTCCAGGTCCATAACTTGCTAAAACCCACAATACAATTGAAATGGCTACAATAATTTTACCTGCTTCAAATACGAATGCTTTAGTAGAATTTAATATCGTGATAGCAACGTGCGAAAATCTCGGTCCTTTATAAGAAGGTAATTCCATGATGAAATAACTTCTTTCTTGCACTTTTAGCAATAACTTCATAATCCAAGCGGAGAATAAAGCCATGAAAAAACCTAATAAATAAAGTGCAAAAAGTGCTACTCCTTGTAAATTGAAAATGCCAAATAATGAGCTTTTTTCAGGAACAACCAAAGCAATCAACACCGTATAAATTGGCAAACGTGCTGAACAAGACATCAAAGGCGTTACCATGATTGTAATCAATCGGTCTTTCCACGAACTAATACTTCTGGTACTCATGATGGCTGGTACGGCACAAGCGATACCAGAAATTAAAGGCACGACAGATTTTCCACTCAAACCAAATCGGCGCATTAGTTTATCCATGATAAACATTACTCTCGACATATAACCTGTTTCTTCTAACATGGAAATAAACAAGAATAAAAAGGCAATTTGTGGAATAAAAATCAACACACCGCCAATACCCGAAATCAACCCATCGGTTAATAAATCGGTAAGTTTTGAATTAGGAAGTTCAGTTTTGAGGAATTCGTTTAATGAGGCTACACCACCGTCAATCAAATCCATTGGATAAGTTGCCCAAGTAAAAATTGCTTGGAAAACAATGAACAAAATGCCCAAGAAAATAAAATAACCCCAGAAACGATGTAAGAAAATTTTATCAAGTCGGTCGGTCCAAGTATTGATAGGTTCTTCTTCAACAGGCATTTCGTGTAAACAGTTATCCACAATTTCATTCAATTGTGCATACCTTGCCATCGTTTCTTTTGATTGCGCTTCTTGCGTTTTCCAACCGTACTTTTCTTGAAGTGCATCAAAACCTATTCTTTGTTGCGTATTGAATTGTCTTAAATTATCATGTTCCGAAAGCCAAAGTAAAGCATGGTAATCATCGGTATCGCCATATTTTTCTTTGATTTCTTCTACCAATTCTTTTGAATAAGACATTGGTAGCGAATCATTTGAATTATAGCCAGATTCTAAGGTTTTATTGACTGCCAAACGCAAACCGTTTAATCCGATTCCTTTTTTAGCATTGATTTCAGCAATTTCAACATTCAATTCACGAGATAATTTCACAGAATTAATCACAATTCCTTGCGATTCTGCTACGTCAATCATGTTTAGTGCTAAAACTGTTGGAATTCCTAAATCACGTACTTGGCTGAAAAGTAGCAAATTACGTTTAAGGTTTGAAGCATCAGCAACAACAATGGCTAAATCTGGATAATCGGGATGTTTTGGATTGGCTAGAATGTTGATAACTACTTGTTCATCCATTGATTTTGGATAAATACTGTAGATGCCGGGTAAATCCAGAATTTCGGCTTCATCCCCAGTTTCTAATTTCCACTTACCAATTAGTTTGTCCATCGTTACTCCAGGGAAATTTCCAGTTTTCTGACGAAGTCCTGTTAGTGAGTTAAATAACGATGATTTCCCAGCGTTTGGATTCCCGATGAGAGCTATTTTTGGAGATTTTTTCAATTTATTAAATTAATTAACGGCAATTTCTTGAGAGCATCCTTTGTTTAAAGAAGCTTTAAAATGAAGTAATTGAATAACATCAAATGTTATTTTCACTTTTTTGATAAGTTGTTTTCATCACGAAAATACAAATATCATCAAATTGTATAATTACTTTTAGGCAACTACAATCGTTGAGGCTTCATTTAACCTCATTGAAAGTACATAACCCGAAACTTTTACTGCGATAGGGTCGCCGAATGGGGCGATGTGTGTCATAGTGACTTGAGTACCGGGTAGGCAACCCATTTCAAGTAATTTCAACGATAAACCTTGGTCTGTGAAATTTACGATAACTCCTCGTTCTCCTATTTTTAAATCTGCAATGGTTTTCATGGGCTTTGTTTTCATCAGTAAAAACTGAATAAATACTCAAATACTATAATCGGAATCGAACAGCTAATTAGATCTAAAGAAAAATGATTTATTTAGACTTATTCTAAAACAAATGCAAATTAACAAAGAGTTCCTTCATTAGAAACAATTAATGACTAAAATCATTTTGGAATGTCAAAATATTATTTTGTTTCATGACCAAGCGTTTTGTTTGTGTCGTAACTTTGCAAAAAAATACAGAAAGTAGGCATTTGCCTATTCCCGAGAATGTTTAAAGAGATTAAGGCTTTAATAGAAAAAGAAATTACGCTTGAACTGAGACAGAAATATGCCTTAAACGGCATGTTACTCTATATTGTTAGTACAGTGTATGTTTGTTATTTATCTTTTCGAATGAAAGCCAATCAGATTGATAAAATTACGTGGAATACGCTCTTTTGGATTATTTTATTATTCACTGCGATGAATGCCATTGCTAAAAGTTTTACACAAGAGCGTTACGGAAGGCTTTTGTATTATTATACTTTGGCGAGTCCTGTCGGAATTATTCTTTCAAAAATTGTTTATAATACACTTTTGATGTTAGTGCTGGCTTTGGCAGGTTTTGGTGTGTATGCTGTAGTGATGGGAAATCCAGTTGGAGATATGCCTTTGTATTTGGCAAGTATTGTGTTGGGGGCAGTTGGTTTTGCAAGTACGCTTACAATGATTGCTGGAATTGCTTCAAAAGCTGAAAATAGTGCTACTTTGATGGCAATCCTTAGCTTTCCAGTTATTCTACCAATGCTTTTGATGTTATTGAAGATTTCTAAAAATGCTTTGGATGGACTCGATAGAGCCAGTAGCTTGGACGAAGTATTCATGCTTTTAGCAATAGATGCTATTGTCCTTGTTTTGAGTGTGATTCTTTTTCCTTTTTTGTGGAGAAGTTAGTTTTGGGGATTTTAGAGACAAGAAGCAAGAGGCAAGACGCAAGATTCAAGACTTTAGGATTTTGAGACAATAAGTAAGACTTTAAATTTGAGTTTGTTGGCTTGAATAGTAAAATGGAAATGATATAAGTTGAGGTTGATAAATAGATTCTGGAAATTATCAATCAATAGCTTACAAAAAATAATAACAAGAGAGTGAGAAAATATGGAGTGAAATAGTAAATCACTAACTCATTAATTCACAACTCACTCAATCACAAATAAATAATGAAACAAAACTGGTATAAAATCTTGGCCGTAGTGCTATTGGCTTATGTAGTAATTTGGGGTTTTCTGGGTAGAATACCTAGCCAACCGATACTTCACGAAACCGCTCGTAATCTTTATTTTCATGTACCGATGTGGTTTTCGATGTTTGCCATGCTAAGTGTTTCGGTATGGAATTCAATTCAATATCTTCGTAATCCACTTATTAGTTTTGATGACAAAGCGGCTGAATATGCCAATACGGGCATTGTTTTTGGAATTGTTGGGATTGCAACAGGAAGTATTTGGGCAAGATATACTTGGGGTACTTGGTGGACAAACGATGTGAAACTGAATGGTGCTGCAATTGGTTTATTAATTTATTTTGCCTACGTTATTTTAAGAGGTTCTTTTACAGATGAACAGCAAAGGGCAAGAATTTCAGCGATTTATAACATCTTTGCAGTTGCTTTGTTGATACCATTATTGATTATTTTACCAAGAATGACAGATTCGCTTCATCCGGGAAATGGCGGGAATCCAGGTTTTAAACCAATGGATACTGAACATACGATGAGAATCGTTTTTTATCCTGCCTGTATTGGTTGGATTTGTTTAGCTTTCTGGATTACCAGCCTTCGTTTAAGAATTAGAAAATTGATAGCATTGAATCAAGATTAGAAATATGAAAAAGACACTTTCGTTAATCATTTGCTTACTTATTTCAGTAAGCCTTTTTGCACAAGATAATGCCGCTGGAGAACCAGAAATGGCTGATAAATTATTTGCTGACGGTAGAATTTATGTAGTAGTAGCAGTTGTTGCAACCATTTTCGCTGGAATCATCGTTTACTTAATAAATCTTGATAGTAAAATTTCTAAGTTAGAAAAACAAATAAGAAAATAGTGGGAAGCTGTGAGCTACGAGCTTTAAGCTTTCAGAAATGAGTAATTCGGAATGTTAGATTTTAGGATTATTAACGAATCACTAACTCACAATTCACTCAATCACTAATTATAAACAAATATGAAAAAGACGCATATCATCGGACTAATTGTGATTGCTATTGCCGTAGCAATTCTTGTTTCAACAGGTACAGAAGCAAGTACTTATGTTGATTTTTCTGTCGCTGAAAACATGGCAAAAACTGGCGACAACGACCAAGTACATGTAGTTGGCAAATTGAAAAAAGATGCTGCTGGAAATATTCAGGATTTGGTCTATAATCCAACGCTTGATGCCAACCACTTAGAATTTATGCTGATTGATAACAATGGGCGTGAACAAAAAGTAGTTTACAATGCTCCGAAACCACAAGATATGGGCAGAGCAGAGCAAATGGTTATCATTGGTAACATGGATGGAAATGTTTTCAAATGTGAAAAAATCTTGCTTAAATGTCCTTCAAAATATCAAGATGGTAAAGTAGAGTTTAAAGAAGCAAAACCAGAAAAGCAGTCATAATCTTTATAATTTGTATAGGAAGCTATCGAATATTACGATAGCTTTTTATTAACGATTTTGGAAAGAACATTTCGGTTTTAAAAATCCGAAACCCGAAATCCGAAGTCCCCAATCCCTTTATGTTACATACAACCATCGGAAATATTGGTCACTTGTTTATTATTTTGTCGTTTGTGGCATCATTAATTTCAACATTTGGCTACTTCAAATCGGTACAAACCACTGATTTATTAGAACAAGCTTCTTGGAAACGTTTTTCTCGTTTCGCATTTTATATACACGGAGCCGCTGTTATCGGTATTATTGCAATTTTGTACACCATTATTTACAAGCATTATTTTGAATATCATTATGCTTGGTCTCACTCATCAAAAGCATTACCTGTTTATTATATCATTTCCTGTTTTTGGGAAGGGCAAGAAGGCAGTTTCTTACTTTGGATATTTTGGCATGCCGTTTTAGGAATTGTACTAATCAATACCAATAAACATTGGGAAGCACCAGTAATGGCTATTTTTGGCGCAGTACAAGTGTTTTTATGTTCAATGATTTTGGGAGTAGTATTACCAATAATTGATTTAAAAATTGGCTCATCACCATTTTTATTAATGCGTGAAGCCATGCCAGATTTGCCGGTTTGGGCAATGAAACCTGATTTCATTCCTGAAGATGGTAATGGCTTGAATCCATTACTTCAAAACTATTGGATGGTTATTCACCCACCAACCTTATTTCTAGGTTTTGCAACTACTTTAATTCCATTTGCTTATGCTATTGCAGGGCTTTGGAGAAAAGAATTTAGTTCATGGATTCGTCCAGCTTTGCCTTGGGCATTGGTTTCGGCTTTAGTATTGGGTGTTGGTATTATTATGGGTGGTTATTGGGCTTATGAAACCTTAAACTTTGGTGGATATTGGAACTGGGATCCAGTTGAAAATGCTTCATTTGTGCCTTGGTTAGTATTAGTAGCGGCAATTCACTGCATGATTATCTACAAAAATAATGAAGCAGCTTTGCGTACTTCATACATTTTAGTAATTGCTACTTTTGTATTGGTTCTTTACTCTACTTTCTTGAATAGAAGTGGAATTTTAGGAGAAGCGTCTGTACACTCTTTTACTGATTTAGGACTTTCTGGTCAGTTATTGATTTACATGTTGTTTTTCTTATTTGTTGCGATTGTCTTATTAGTAATTCGTTGGAAAGACATTCCTTCAGATGAAAAAGAAGTATCAACCTACAGTCGTGAATTCTGGATTTTTATGGGAGCAACTACACTTTGCTTGTCGTCCTTCCAGATTATTGCGGCTACTTCACTGCCAGTTTATAATAAAATTGTTGAAGGACTAGGCTTTGTTTCAAAATTAGCGCCACCTGCCGATGCCCCAACTTATTATTCTAAATTTCAAATTTGGTTTGGTGTTGGTATTGCTATTTTCTCTGGAATCGGACAATCATTTTGGTGGAGAAAAATCAAAAAAGAAACCCTCAGTAAACATTTATTAACACCACTTTTGTTAAGTTTAATTTTGACTTTCGTAGCGATTTTCTTCACAACAAAATCACAAGTAGGTGATTTCTTCAGTACGCCAACTTATATTACTTTGTTGTTTGCAGGAATCTTCTCAATCATCACGAATGGTACTATTTTGCTAGATATTTTCAAAGGAAATTATAAATTATCAGGCGGAGCTGTTACGCACATTGGTGTGGCAATGATGCTTCTGGGCATTTTGTTCTCTTCCGGTTATTCAAAAGTAGTTTCAATCAATAATAGTGGTTTTGCGATTTCTGAAAAAGACGAAGCTTTCACGAAAGACAACGATAAAGAGAATAAAGAAAACGTAATTCTTTGGTTGAATACTCCTTCTGAAATGAGTGATTATACACTTACTTATAAAGGAGTAAGAGTAGAAGGAAGAGAATTACCAGAATATCTTCATCCAAAACAAGTAGAATTGATTGAAAATGATTTCCATGCAGTAGCTTTGGAAGACATCGTTCAGCAAGGAAAAAAATATTATTCAGCAGGTGATACTTTACCAGTTTTTCCAGAAAACAAATTCTATGAAATTGATTTCAGAGATAAAGAAGGAAAAATAACAACGCTTTTCCCAAGATTTCAGATTAATAAAAAGATGGGAAATGCTCCATCTCCAGCGTTAAAACATACCATTGGTGGTGACCTTTATACTTATGTGGCTTTAGCACCAAATTTGGAAGAAAAGGAGTGGAGTAAAACCGAAAACTTTACAGTTGCTTTGAAAGATACTTTCTTCTTGAACGACTATGTAGCTGTGTTAGACCAAGTAAAACGTGTTGATACTTACGAAGGCAAACCTTTAGGACCAAACGATGCAGCAGTTCAAGCTACGATAAAAGTAATGGGTAAAGATTTCAGACCTTACGAAGTAAATCCGATTTTTGTGATTAAAGAAGGTTTGGTAGCCATGCCAGCAATAGAAAATGATGAAATTGGCGTGAGAGCAAAGTTTACCAACATCGACCCTAAAACTGGTCAGTTTGGTTTTGCAATCAACACCACACAAAGAGATTTTATCATCTTGAAAGCCATTCAGAAGCCATTAATCAATTTACTTTGGGTAGGAACTTTGGTATTAATTGTTGGTTTTGTAATGGCAATCATCAGAAGATACAGAGAATTCAAATTGATGAGAGACAAAGGTTTTTAAGGAAAAATTATAAGCGTTTTGGTATTAAACATAACGCTTATAATTGTTTTAAAGCTTAAAATGAAAGATTAACATGAGTAAAAAAGAAATACTTCTTCTATTTGCAGCCATTGGTTTTATCATCATGTGGATTTTAGATTTACGTGCAGGTTTACCAGCTGGGCTAGAACCTACCTTTTGGAATAAGATATTTTATCATTATTCATTCCTAATGTTTGCGATGGTTTGTTTGTTTTACTTCCAATATTCTAAACAAATTCGTTTGAAAAAAGAAGAGAAAGAAGCAGAAAACAAACCTGTCGAAACAGCAAAAGATGATAAACAAGCCCAAAGAAAGGCTTTATTGAAAGGGAAAAAGTAAGTGATTTTAAAGATTTCTTTCTATATTTGAGAAAGAAACAACAATTTTGTTAGGCAAATCTCTAAGCTCCTAACCCAAAATATGGACTCCCAACAAGCACTAAGTATAATAATCGCCATTATCGCCTCGGCATTTTTTTCAGGTGTGGAAATGGCTTTTGTATCTGCCAATAAACTTTATTTTGAACTCCAAGCCAAACAAGGAGTAATTACAGGGCAGATTATCTCTAACTATCTAAAGAATCCTTCAAAATTTATCGGAACGATGCTCATTGGAAATACACTTTCCTTGGTAGCCTACGGTATTTTTATGGAAGGATATTTACATCATGAGATAGAGGCATACTTGCCAATTTCCGGGATTGCTGCGGGTTTAATTGCATCTTTTATTGGTACAGTTATCATTTTAGCGACATCTGAATTTACGCCTAAAAGCATTTTTTTATTAAATCCTGATGGATTTTTAGAAGTATTGGCAATTCCAATTCTTATCGTTTACACATTGATGTATCCATTGGTTTGGGCAATTGTTGGTTTGTCTAAATGGTTTATTAACAATATTTTACGCTTAGAATATTCGGAAGAAAGACCCGCTTTTGGCTTGACAGATTTGAACAATTATCTTCAAAATCTGAACCGCAAAACATCCACAGAAGAAGAAGCAGAAGTAGATACTAAAATCTTCAATAATGCACTTGAATTCAAACAAGTACGTGTACGTGATTGTATGATTCCAAGGACGGATATTGTGGGGGTGGATATTGAAGACGGTATTGAAGAATTGAAAAAAGTATTTGTAGAAAGCGGGCATTCAAGAGTATTGATTTATAAAGAAACAATGGAGGACGTCTTGGGATATTGCCATTCTTTGGCTTTATTCAAAAAACCCAAAGAGATTCAGGGCATTTTAACGCCTATTCCAATTGTGCCTGAAGCGATGCCTGCGAAAGATTTATTATTCCGTTTTTCTAAAGAACATAAATCGCTCGCTTTAGTGGTTGACGAGTTTGGAAGTACCGCTGGTTTAGTAAGTATGGAAGATGTAATGGAGCAGATTTTTGGTGAAATTGAGGATGAATACGATGACAATGAAAATCTTACCGAGAAGCGACTTGAAGATAAAACCTATTTACTTTCTGCAAGATTAGAAATTGATTATTTGAATGATAAATACGACTGGAACCTTCCAGAAGGTGATTATGACACTTTAGGTGGTATGATTATCAGTATTAATGAAGACATTCCAGAAATTAATGAAACCATTATTTTTCATCCATTTAATTTCCAAATTATTGAGATGACGGATGCTAGAATTGATATTGTAAAATTGATGATAATTGGTGACATCGAAAAAAAATCAGAGTCTTACACGATGAAACATTAGGCTGATTTTACAGAATCACGTTGATTAAAGTCTGACTTTTCATTTCTGTTTCATACCATTCTTTTACTGGATTAGAATCAGCAGTAATGCCGCAACCTGCAAAAAAAGTAGCGTGATTTCCTTGAATTTTTACTGTTCTTAGGTTAACAAATAAATGACTTTCATCTTTAATGTTGACTGGACCAAGAAAACCGCTGTAAAACTCTCTGTTGTGTAATTCTGTTTCGGCAATCAAACGCAAAGCTGCATTTTTGGGCATTCCACAAACAGCTGAAGTTGGATGCAGTAATTCAAGCATTACTGTTCCTAATTGAGGAAAATTAAGTGCTTTTGTATCTACTTTAAAGTCGGTTCGCAAGTGCATCAAATTACCCGCTTGCACTGTTTTTGGCCCACTTTCGCAGTATTCTCTCAAACGAATTTTCTTGAAACATTCAATAACGTATCTACTCACAAAAGCCTGTTCTTCAATTTCTTTGTGCGACCAGCGAATACTGATTGGCGAAAGCATTTCACCATTATCGCCAATGGCAGACTGAGTACCAGCTAAAGACATCGTTTTGAAAATGCCTTGTGCATCTACACTAACCAAGGTTTCGGGTGTTGCTCCAAGCCAAATCGCTTCAAATTCTGGCAAATACACCAAAGAAACAAAAGCATTGGGATAAGCCTTACATAATTTCTGGAAAGCATCAATTATTTCAAAACTTTCGGGTAAAGTAACATTTTTTGTTCTTGATAAAACTACTTTTTGCATTTCACCATTTTCAATGGCAATAATGGCTTTTGAAACCATTTCTGCAAAAATCATTTCATTATATAATCCACCATCCCATTTTTCTAAAGTACTTTCTGAAATGTGAACTTGTTGGTTTTTGATATTATTTTTTGTCGAAGAATTTACTTCGTCCTCTTCTGAATAATCTAAATATTTTCGTTCAAACACTTCTGCTTCAAGTGTTTTTCCTTTGATAGAATCTTCAATTTCATGATTATTTGTATCAAAACGATAGTATAAATCACCCCTAAGAAATAGTGATTCTCCCTGAAAAGGACTCATCACAAATCCCGCAGGTAATTCATCTAAATCTATTTTTGTACGTTGTGTACTTCCAGAAAGATCAATGATTAATTGTTTCTCAGTAGATTGTGGCAACTGCCAAAGTGCCAAAGGAAAACCCTCTGAAAAAGCAATTTGCGAGAGTCTTTCTAACTTATGTGTTTGTTGTGAAATATGAAATTCCGAAGTCGGGGTCATATCCTGAAGTGTTTAGTAATTTATAAAGAACTATAAAATTAACATCTTGTGTATGAATGCGGTTTCAGAAATTTTTAAATTTTTTCTAAATATTTATAAGTCTTTGAATGTTAAAAGTTTAAGTTTTTTAAAATTTAACATTAACTATCTTTTATCAATAATTGCAGTGGTTAATCTGCTGGCACAAACCAAATCACCCTTTTCATCGGTTATTTTAATGTCCCAAACATGGATTTTTCTACCAATTTTTAACGGATAACATTTGGCATAAACAAAGCCTTCACGAGCTGATTTTAAGTGATTAGCATTGATTTCAATGCCTACTGCGGCTTGAGTTTCAATGTTTTCTAGCATCATCCAAGAAGCAATACTTCCCAAAGATTCTGCCAATACCACTGATGCTCCGCCATGAAGTAATCCCATCGGTTGTTTGGTGCGTTCATCGACGGGCATTTTGGCAGCAATATAAGTATCTGTTATTTCAGTGAATTCAATTCCTAAAAGCCCAACCATATTGCCTTTGCTTCTTTCATTAAGTTGTTCGAGTGTATAGGATGTTTTTATCATGTTGATGATTTGATTTATGCTCAAAAACTGTATTTTTGCGGGAAATTAGTCAAACTAAATGATTTTTTTATTGATTAACTTTACATAATTTGTAAAAAGGCAATTAACCCATTAAAAGATTGTCATAAAATATAATCCTTCAAATCAATGTCTAACGAGCAATCACAAACTCCCAAAATTAAGACCGTTTATTTAATCCGTCATGGAGAAACAGATTTCAACCGTCAAGGTATTGTACAAGGCAGTGGCGTTGATTCTGAATTGAATGAATTAGGGCATGCTCAGGCAGAAGCTTTTTTTCAAAAATATCACCATATTAATTTTGATAAAGTATATACTTCTGCATTACAGAGAACGCACCAATCGGTAAAGAAATTTCTTGAAAAAGGACTTCCTTGGGAACAACACGAAGGACTAAACGAAATCAGTTGGGGCGTGCGTGAAGGAAGAGTACCTAATGACGTCGATAACGAGTATTATAAAATACTTATTGATAGTTGGATTAATGGTAAGGTAGATATGCCTTCAGAAGGCGGAGAAAGCCCATTAGATGTAATTACTCGCCAAAAGCCTGTGATTGATTTGATTGTATCTCGTCCAGAAGAAGAAACTATTTTAGTCGCCATGCACGGAAGAGCCATCAGAATCATTTTAACATTATTGTTAGAACGTGAACTGCAAGAAATGGATACTTTTGAACACGCCAATCTTTGTTTGTACAAACTTACTTATGATTACGAGCAAGGTAAATTTTTTGTAGAATTAGAAAACGACCTTTCACATCTCGACGACCTTATCGTCGAATAATCATATTCAAGGGAAATATGTAAAAATACTTCTTTCATATTTCCCTCAATTCTTCATTTCCTCTTTTATCCGTTTATCAAGCCCACTTTCCGTTTACTGAATAATTCCATTGCTTTTTAGTACATTGCCTTAATTTGTCGTAAAAAGGTAGAAGAAACGGGAGATTTACATTTCATTTTAGAAGTGTAGTAGAAAAGATTAATATGTCTAGAGCTAAGTTATATTGGATTTTGCAAGTATTCGGCTGGTCGGCGTGGTTGGCCAACGAAGCTTTGATTTATTCGAATGATTTTGGTTGGTCTTTAGATTGGTTTGTTGCAGCACTTTTGAATGTTGTTGTTGCCATTGTAATTACTCATAATTTCAGAAAAATCATTAAAAAATACGGTTGGGTAGAATTGCCAATCGACCGAGTAATTCCTCGAATATTGGTTGCAGTAGGTTTTATGTCAGTTTTTATGGCATTTGTCAATATTCCATTAGATTCTTATTTGTTGCGAGAAGAAGAAGAAAGAGACCTTTGGTCTTTCTTTTTTGTGATGCAGTTTATATTTAGCTGGGCAAAACCATTGATGATTTGGACACTATTTTATTATGCTTCACATTATTTCGAAAGAAAATCTGAAGTAGAAGTAGATAAAATTCGCTTAGAATCATCAGTCAAAGAAACAGAATCAAAAGTATTAAGAGCGCAAATGAATCCACATTTTATGTTCAATGCTTTGAATAGTATTCGTGCTTTGATTTTGGAAGAACCCGATAAAGCCCAAAAAGCAGTAACGCAATTATCCAATATTCTAAGAAGTTCTTTGCTGGCAGATAGAAGAAAAACGGTTTCACTTTCTGAAGAATTAAGAACGGTTGAAGATTATCTAGCACTAGAAAAAATTCGTTACGAAGAGCGTCTGCAAATCAGAAAAAATATTTATCCAGACACGATGCACGTACAAGTACCGCCAATGTTATTACAAACTTTGGTAGAAAATGCCATAAAACATGGTGTATCGAAACCTGTAAAAGGTGGTTTTGTGAGTTTAGAAGCAAAATTGGTCGGAAAGAATTTATTAATCATTATTAGTAATACAGGTATTTTAGAAACCACAGATTCGGGAGGTTTCGGACTAGAAAACACCGCACATCGTTTAGAATTACTCTTTGGACCAGAATCTAAATTTAGAATTTATCAAGCATCCAAAGATGTTGTTACGGCTGAAATCACGATACCGATTCCGTCTGCTGAACCTGAAAAAGATACTCCGTTTTCAAAAATTACTAATATTGTAAAACCTAAAGTGACAATCTAAGTAGTGATTTGTAAACTGTGATTGGTGAACAGTCCGCCATCTCGGTAGCATTTCAAAGTTCTAGTTATCAGTTGTTTATGATAAATGAAAACGCTACTTTAATTGTATTGATTACTTAAAAAGATGATTAGAAGCTAATCAGAAACCATAAAATTTAATATGAAGGCTATCATTGTTGATGACGAACGTTTGGCAAGAAACGAATTAAAACGCTTGCTAGAGAATTTTCCTAAAATAAACATCGTTGGAGAAGCTGCCAATGCAGATGAGGCAGTTGTGATGATTGACGAACTGCATCCTGATTTGTTATTTTTGGATATTCAAATGCCAGGCAAAACAGGTTTTGATTTATTGAGTGATTTGGAAGGATATGTGCCGGAAGTAATTTTTACAACTGCTTACGACGAATACGCTATCAAAGCCTTTGAATTTAATGCTTTAGATTATCTGCTTAAACCAATTGAATTACACAGATTAAGCGAAGCAATTCAGAAAGTAGAAGAGGAGTTTGACCGCCAAAAACAGCTTACTGAAACAGTAAAAGATAGTACGGTTGTTTTAACTGAAAATGACCAAGTTTTTGTGAAAGATGGCGAAAAATGTTGGTTTGTTCGTTTAGGAAATGTTCGTTTGTTTGAATCGATGGGGAATTATGTGAGACTTTATTTTGATGATCAGAAACCGTTGGTTTTAAAATCATTAAATGCTTTAGAAGATAGACTTGATCCAAAAACCTTTTTCAGAGCCAACAGAAAGCATATCATTAACCTTAAATATATTCAGAAAATAGAACCTTGGTTTTCAGGTGGCTTACAAGTAACCTTGCGAGAAAGTGGAGATAAAATTGAAATTTCTCGTCGCCAAGCAATCCGATTTAAAGAATTGTTAAGTTTATAAACATTAGAGGATGGTCGTTAGTTTTGTTTTAAACTAACGACCATTTTTTCTTTTATATGAAAAAGCCCAGCATTGACGAACTCCATAACCCAAATCATTTTTCACTCGTAGAGTCATTTAAGATTGATGAAATGATGACGTTTCTAATGAAAGAATTAGGAGCCAACTCAACTAAACCCAAAACAGGCAATAAAATTATGAGAATTGTTCTGATAGGAATGGTTGGAGCTGTTGTTGGCTATTTTATTGGGAAACAAATTGGGAAGTTTAAACTTGATTCTTGGCAATTTTTAGAAGCCTTTGGACTATTGATTTTTGTTCTATTGCCCATTCATGAAGGCATTCATGGATTCGTATTTAAAATACTTGGGGCAGAGAAAGTAGGTTTTGGTTGGACTCCCAAAACATTGATGGTTTATGCTTATGCTCAGAAATTTGTGATGAGTTTAAAAGAAAATGCTATTGTTGCAGTGATGCCTTTTTTAGTGATTACTTTGGCTTTGCTAGTTGCCTTTTTTGCTGTGCCAGAATACAAAACGCTTGTTGTTTCAACTTTCATTTTACACACCTATGGCTGTTTGGGAGACTTTATTCTGATAAAATATTACTTCAAATATCGTCATAAACAAATGTTTACTTATGACGATATTGATGAGGCAGGAATGACTTATTTCTTTGAAAAAGATTAATCTAACCCCTGAGATTTGCTAATTTTTGTTCTTCGATAATGGTGATTTCGCTTCCACTTACTTCAATCAATTTATCAGATTTAAAATCGCTTAATGTTCGGATGAGTGATTCAGTGGCAGTACCTACAACAGAAGCTAAATCGTCTCTAGAAATTCTAATTGAAAATTTATCTTGCTTTTCGGTTTTGTATTTTTTCGATAACATCACCAAGGCATCAGCAGTACGTTTTCTTAAAGAATTATAAGCCATTTGAGTCAACTGCTTTTCTTTTTCTTGAATATCATTTGCTAATATTTTGATGAATTTATTTGCAACAGATTGATTTCTTGTAATTAATTCTAAAAAATCGTTCTTAGGAATTCCGATTACTTCACAGTCTTCAAGTGCTTCTGCAGATTCTTGGTATTCAGTTGATTCAATAATAGCAATGTGTCCAAAAAAATCTCCAGAATTATATAAACCTGTTACAAATTCCTTTCCATCTCGGTTTGATTGATACGTTTTAATTTTCCCAGATTTTAGGAAGTAAAACTTAATCGGTTCATCGCCTTCAGTGTAAATCAATTGTTTTTTCTTAATTGCTGATACTTTTCTATCTTTAGAAAGCGAGTTAATATCAACATATTCACGGGCTTGTTGATAAAGTTCTTCTAATTCTAATTCCGTATTTTTAAATGATTTAGAAAGGTTATCTATCTTTTTCAATCTACTTTCAATGGCATTCAAAAGTTCGATTTCTTGAAAAGGCTTCGTTAAGTAATCGTCAGCGCCCATTTCCATCCCTTTTCGATGGTCTGAACGTTCAGCTTTTGCCGTTAAGAAAATAAATGGAATGTTTTGTAATTCTGGGTTTTGGCTAAAAATATGCAATACTCCATATCCATCCAAAATTGGCATCATAATGTCGCAAATCACTAAATCGGGTTTTACTTTTTGGGCAAGTTCAACCCCAACTTTTCCATTTTCGGCAGTCAGAACATTGTAACTTGCAAGTTCTAAAATTTCAGCGGTTGTTTCTCTGATATCGTCACTGTCTTCTATAAGGAGTATTGTTTTCATTTGCGAGTATTTAAGGGTGTTTCTTGTTAATTAAAATTCCAGAAAGATTTCTGCCAAAAATAAAAAGATTAATTATATTTTGAGATATTGGTTACTTTAAAAATCACAGAGCAAATTTAATACTGAAAGTTGTACCACGATTTAAGGTACTTTCAACAAATACTTTTCCATTCAATAATTCGGCGTAGCGAGCTACGATGTGTAAGCCCAAACCTGTTCCTTGAATATTGGTAACATTGGCGCCTCTGAAAAAACGGTCAAATAAATGTTTTTGGTCATCTTCTGAAATACCCACACCTTGGTCGGAAACCTTCAAGATAAGCATATTGTCGAGTTTTTCAGTAGAAATATTGATGACGGAATTCTCATTTGAGAACTTGATAGCATTTGAGCCTAAATTGATAATGATTTTTCGGAATAAAGATTTGTCTAAACAAACGATGGTTTCTCCAAAATGTTGATATGCTATTTGTTGATTTTTCTTGAGCATATTCTTGAGGTCGTTGGTACTTTCCTCTACTAATTTTGGTAATTCGAAATTTGCCAATTTAGCATTTACTTTTCCTTCTTCAAGTTTGCCAACAGAAAGGAACTCTTCCAGAATATCTGTTAAATTTCCAACGGCATTCATTATTCGTTGGGTATGGCGTTCTCTTTTTTCTTGGTCTTCAGATTTTGTATATTTCTCAATCAAGGAAGCCGCCGAAAGTATAGCCGTAAGAGGAGTTCTGAATTCATGTGAAGCCATGGCAACAAACCTAGATTTAAGCTCGCCTAAGTCCTTTTCTTTATTCAGTGCAACTTCGAGTTCTTTTTTAGATTGCTCCAGATTTTTAAGTGTTTCTACCAAAGCATTTGTTCTATTCACTACTTCTTTTTCAAGACTATTATTGAGTTTTTGAATCTCAGTAGTTTTGATTAATAAATCGGTTTCAGCTTTTTTCTTGAAAGTGGCATCATTGATAAAAGAAATATAGTAAGGTTTATCACCAGATTTAAAATGACTCAAGCTGATTTCTACAGGAAAAAGCGTACCATCTTTTTTACGAGCTTTTAAATCAAGACCAATCCCCATAGGTCTTGATTGCGGTTTATTGGTATAATTTGTATAGGTTTCACGGTGTTTTTCTCTGATATTTTGTGGAATCAGTATTTCCAATTGTTTACCTTCCAATTCTCCTTGTTCGTAGCCAAACATAACATTGGCAAAGCGATTAGATAAAATGATTACTCCTTCACGGTCAACCATAATTAATCCAATGGCAGAGTGCATAAACAATGCTTCAAAGCGATTATTATCATCCTTTAATTGTTGTTCCGCCTTTTTTTGGTATGAAATATCGTTAATACGCACCAAGTAATACTGAGTATCCTCACTTTCGAACATAGAGATTTGTAAAGTTCCCCAGAACTCAAGATGATTACTTGTTTCAAAAAGTGTATCTTCTATCCAAGTTTGATTCTCCTTTAAATGCTGATAGATTTTACTTTGGGTTTCAAGATTGAGTTTATCTTTTCTGAAACCACGTGGGTATTTAGCCGTAAAATCATCTAAATCAGTAGTTTCTAACATACTTAGCCCCACTTTGTTAATAAAAACATAACGATGAGTAGATATGTTATAGATACCCATAAAAGCTGGAGTATCTTCTAAAATAGTTTTTAAAAGTATAGTATTGATAGGGAAGTCCATAGTAATATTTTTTTGATAAATAAAGGTACAAATTTGCTTGATGCTAAGAAAATAAACTTGAGATATGTCAGCTTAATATATGATTTTTATACTAGGCAGTCCATTAAAAAGAGGAGAAATTTATAGTATAAAATTTAATAATTAAGAAAACAAACTATGGAGAAGGTAGAAAATAATGTTTATGATACTCAGGTATTTAAATATGGCGTGTATCATAAAGAGAACGTAAAATGGTTACAAAATCTAACTTTTTATCGAGAGGAATTATCATATTTTGATACATTGATTGAGGACGTAAAAGCTAAGAATACCATATTAGAAGTATTGAATCAGGTTTTTGTCTTTGAAAACCGACTACAAAGTCTGCATAGAGAATCAGACGAATTATTACAGGTGATTAATCAAGAACAATGGGGTTTTGTAGATGATGCCTTGGGTAAAGAGTTTTTATTAGGAGAAGAAATATGTACTCAACATTTTTCACTGCGTGAGCGTTATCAAGTTTTCGAAAATGAATTTATTCGTACAAAACACGATTTTTATAAATGTTTATCAAAAATACTTTAATCTTAGAATGTTATGAAATTTGATGTATGTCACCACGAAAACATGCAATGGATAGATTCATTGGCATTTTATGCTGATGAGTTGAAGTACTTCCAAAAGTTGATTGAAGAAGTAAAAAATAAAAATACTGAAGAAGAATTGTTGCTGGAAGTAAATACCTTCAACCAAGAGTTTAGTAATGCAAAAGAAGTAATTGAAAATTTACTAATTGGTATTAAAACTCAGGAAGAACGTTTTGCAGATTATGCTCAAGCCCAAAGTTTTTTATTTGATGAGCAAATGGAATTAATTCACGAACGACAAAGGTCAGCTTTCGAAACGCTTGAAAAAGACTTTATCTTACATAAACATCAGTTTTATCGTTTATTGGGTAAAATACTTTGATTCGGAAACCATTTTTTAGTTTTAAAGAGAAGGAGTTAGTACTTGTACTAGCTCTTTTTTTGTTGAATAGCATTAAACGTATAAATATAAAAATAGCATATTTTATATACGTTTTACTTGTTAAGTGATTAAATTCAACCTAAATTTATCAATCTTACATTTTTCATTTCCAATAAGTAAACTTCTTCGAAGCACCTTAGAACTATAATTGATGTATTATTACTTGTTTTCATATTTTTACTAAAACTATCATATCAGAATTTTAACTTTTAAATAATTTGACTAGACGCTTTATGAAAAAACTCTTTTACTTTCTAATTGCATTTGGTATTACTAGCCAAGTAGTAGCACAATCCATTCCCTCATCACAAGAACCGCCAATTTTAACTGAATATCAGTATGGAAGAAACTCTATTAGTATCCAATTTGGAACAATGGGTTTTGGTGGAGAAGTAGCTCAAGCATTAAAACTAGACAATTCCTTGAACCTCAGAATTGGTGTTAGTTATTTTGATGTCAGTATGTTTGTTACCCCGCCCATTACAATTTCGCTTGGCGATGATGCTTCCGATATTGATGTTACTCCAAAAGTTAAATCAATATTGATAGATGCTTTTGTGGATTATCATCCATTTAAAAACAAGTCTTTCAAATTAGTTGGAGGCTTGGCTTATGGAACAGGAGATTCTGAAGTAATGGCAGAACCCACAATTAAAACAGGTACTTTTAAATTTGCATCAGACTTTCAAATGGATGCTGAAGATTTCGGAAAAGCGAATCTTAAAGTATCTGGAAATGCTATTCGCCCATACGTAGGTTTTGGCTTTGGTAGAGCGATTCCTAAAAGACGTGTAGGTTTTGGCTTTGAGTTAGGGACTTATTATTCTGGTTCGCCTAAATTGACGTTAGACCGTTCTGGAGTTGTAGAGACACTTATTACTGATGCCAACATTCTGAGTATTCAGAATAATGTCAAAAACTATTCATTTATTCCAAAACTATCTTTTTCGATTAGAGTTAAAATCTAATTTATAAAGGGTAATTACGGTCTAAAATCTTTAATTCTAAGATTGATGAATGATGCGTGGGCAATTCCTTAAAAAGAAATCACACAATCATTTGTTGAAATTTAACTTAAAACGATATTTCAGAAGATGAAAAAATATATTAATTACGCAATTTTAATTTTTGCTGCCATTACAATAAGTTATTCCTGCACGCCACCTTTAGAGGGTGTTCAGTTTAAATTTCCAGACGCTGTTACTGGGTCAAGTATTATTGTACAGTACTCTCAAGCAAATGATAATGTAGGAGAAGTGCCAAATACAATGAATGTACGTATTGGTGGAAAAGATTCTTCAAAAGTGGTTGATAGCTTTAACAAAAAAGTTTATAAACCCAAAAATGGTATCATGATTTTAGCGTTAAAACCAGGCACAGTTGCAAGCGCTGCTTCACCGATTAAATTTTCAATCATTACAGAAAGTGAAGGTTATTTGAAGGAAATTACTCCTATCGAGATAACCAGTAATGATGAACAAAAAGTTATCATTAAAATCACTAAAATTGCCACACCGCCTGAAGGTACAACCGTGATTCAAAAAGCCGAAGATGCTGATAATACCGGAAAAACCACAAAAGCTATTCAAATCACTACACCAGCTTTAGCTGGAAGCAGTCATAATGCTACATTGAGTATCAATGCTGGAATTACAATAAAAGATGCTGTTGGAAGCCCTGTAGCTGGGAAATTGAATGTTGTATTAGTACAAGTTGACCCTAAAAAATCAAGTGTAATTGTAAATAAGCAACAAGCTGGAATGAAAGTTGTTGACAAGAACGATAACGCTATTCCTAATTTCAGTATCAATCCAATTTCAGCGGTGAGTGCGGAAATTTCAAACGAAAGTAGCCAGAAAGTAAAAACATTCTCTGCACCGATTGAAATTAAATTTCAGTTTGGAGTAGGTACTAAAAATTCGGCAGGACAAGATATTAAAGAAGGAGATGTTTTAAGTTTTGCAAGTTACGATGAAGATGCTAAAACCTTAAAATATGAAGGCACAAGTACTGTTAAGAAAAATGGGAATGTGTTGGAATTTGTAGCCTCAGTAAATCATTTAACAGAATTTTACTGTGGTGATTTATTATCAGAATGCTCTAATCTTAAATTAAATGTTTTAAGTGATCCTCTTTATGTTGGAGAAACAATACATACAACTGTGGTAGATAATAGCGGAAGAGTATTATTTAATGAATCTCATGGATTAGGTACAACATTAAATTGTAAACTTTTTGTGCAAGGTCAAATAGGAGGGAATGCGCCAACTTCATCTAATATCACTGTAACGACAAAAAGTATTACTGGAAAAACTCTTTTTACCAAAACACTTAATATAAGTTGTGCTAATGTAAATGCAGTAACAAATGTTGATGTTGCGTTGATAAGTCCAATCAACTACGTTAAGATAACAATTAATCCTAAATGCGATAATGGTTTTGCCTTTAAGATTGGAGACGTTCAGGCTGCTGCAGACTTAAAAGATGGAAAAGGATATACAAGTATTGGTGTATTAAAAGCAACAGCTGATAATAAATTGGTTGCTCAGAGTACACTTTTAAATAGAGGAGAAAAATATAACTTTATGTTCAATCTTGGTGGAATTTGGTATTATCAGAACGATTTGTGGATTGATAATTCAGCAGAATTGAATTCTAATTTTAGTTTACCTTCGTTTTTATGTAAATAAGGTCAATCAATACAAACAAAAAGGCTTCCGAATTCGGAAGCCTTTTTCATGAATATTCACCCTAAAACTAATGTAATAATTCTTCTAGTCCTGCTATTTTTCCTATTTTTGAATTGCACTCTTTATAGTATTCGTTTTCCCAATCACTTAAATTTTCGATGGTTTTATCTGCAATATTTGTTAAAGCTTCATTGGTTAAAAAGGCTTGATGCCCTGTTATTAACACATTTTTATGTGCTAATAAAGCCAAAAGCAATTCGTCTTTTTTCTCTTTTTCTTCGTGATTTTTAAAGAAAATACCTCTTTCTTTTTCGTAAACATCTAAACCTAAATAGGCTATTTTTCCAGTCTTTAAAGCTTCAAGTACTTCTTTGGTATTAATAATTCCTCCACGACTAGTATTTATCAACATTACACCGTCTTTCATTTTAGCGATACTCTCTTGATTGATTAAATACTTTGTTTGAGGGGTAAAAGGTAAATGTAAAGTAATAATATCTGCCTCTGCATAAAGTGTATCTAGCGAAACATACGCAAAATGTTGAGTCAAAGCTTTCGTATAGTCATGTTTTATATCATAAACTAATACTTTACAACCAAAACCATTTAAAATTTTGGCTACAATCGAACCGATTTCACCCAGTCCAATAATCCCAACTGTTTTTTTATTCAAATCAAAACCAATCAGCGGAGCTAAGTCGAATTGATATTGATGAGCATTTTCGTTTGCTAGGATTAATTTTCTGTTCAATGCCAACATCATTCCAATGGTATGTTCGGCTATTGAATATGGCGAGTATGAAGGTACATTGCCAACTTTAATATCCATTTGTTTGGCTGCAATAAGGTCGATATGGTCTGTTCCTACCGACCGTGTCGCAATATATCTCACACCTGATTCTCGCAGTAATTGTAAAACTTCTGCGGAGGCATCATCATTGGTAAAAACAGAAACTGCATCATAACCAGCAGATAAAATGGCGGTTTCAGCTGCTAAACTTTGATTACTAAAATTAGTTTCGTGTTTATCTTGATTGGCGTCAATAAGGTATTGTTTTTCAAATTCCTTAACACTATAAAAAAAAGTCTTCATTTGAGCTAGATTTAGATGAATTTGACGGTCAAGACAAAATCGTTGTTGTCTTAACTTTATTCTGTGGATAAAAACAATGATTATTTATCTGTTTTCTTGGGTCAAAATTACATACTTCTCTAGCTTTGAACTATGATATTTGTTAGTACAATTATTGATTGAATGCAGTGAATTTAATTGATAAACTCCCAAGCACTTTGGTAAGCATTTAGGTTTTCGGCATATTCTATAAAATCTGCATAAAAAGGAAATTGTGCGAGTGTTGCACTATCGCCAATGATGACTAATTTTTTTCTAGCACGAGTCATCGCCACGTTCATTCGACGGATGTCGGATAAGAAACCAATCGCACCTTCTGCATTGCTTCTAGTCATGCTGATATAAACGATGTCTCGTTCTTGTCCTTGAAAACTATCAATTGTATTTACCGAAATTTTATCTGTAAAAATTTGTAATGCTGGCGTATGTGCAAGCTGTTCTTTCAGTAAACTTACTTGCTGTTTGTAAGGCGATATAATGGCTACAGTTGGAAACTTTTCAGGTTTGTATTCTAAAGCCAATTCATCACTAAATAAGCTAAGATGTTTCATCAAAAGTGCGACTTCTTCTGGATTTGTTGAGCTAGTTCCTTCAATTTTTTCTTCAAAACCACAGCCAGCAGTATCAATAAATAGCAAAGGGGTATTATCACTTTTCAAAGTGTGATTTGCCACCGAAGTATGCGCTTTGAGTTTATTTTGATAGAATACTTGTGAAGAATAACCCATAATTTGCTCGTGCATTCGGTATTGTTCAGCCAATAAAGTAACTGATTCGGGATGTAAAGCGATACATTTTTCAAACAAAGTAACATCCAAACCATTTTTCGCCGCTTCGTTTGATTTAATCGTTGGCGATAATTGACAATGGTCGCCAGCCAGAATTACTTTCTGGGCTTTCAAAATCGGAATCCAACAAGCAGGCTCTAAGGCTTGACCAGCTTCGTCGATGATAACGGTATCAAATTTTAAATTTCTTACGGTATAATGCGTTGCGCCGACTAAAGTTGCCGTAACTACTTGTGCTTTTGCCACCAAATCATCAATGATGTACTGTTCGGTATTGCCGACTTCCTTCATGATTTTATGGGCTTCCTCAAAAAGTAATTTACGTTGGTCACGTTCCGATTTTCCGAAACTACGCTTATACTTATGTGCCATATTTTTGTATTCCTGTGCCTGTTTTTTGAGTTTTTTAGCATCACGAATCATAGAATGGTCAGCCATTTTATAATCTAAAGTAAGGGCTAATTGTTTTTCATTTACTCTGGCTGGATTTCCAACACGTAATACATTTAAACCTTCTTCATGTAGTTTTTCACTCAATAAATCTACAGCAGTATTACTTGGAGCAACCACTAAAATTTTCTGATTATCTTTTTGAATCAATGCTTTTATCGCTTGAATCAAAGTCGTCGTTTTTCCAGTGCCTGGAGGACCATGAACAATGGCTAATTCGTTGGCAGATAATATTTTATTGACTGCTTCATTTTGCCAAGTGTTCAAGCGGGGAATTGAAACGCTTGGTAAGTTCTCTTGAAAAGTAGGTGTTTTTTCGCCAATTAATACTTGTACTAAATTACTTTCGGATTTTTCAGCCAATGTATCAGCTTGTTTAAGAGCCGACTGCATTTCATCAAAACTATTGTCGTCAAACAACACATCAATTCCTAATTTCCCATCACGACTCCACTCTGGTAATTCGTCCGTTTTCAAAGTAATTTTTAAACGATTGCCATTTTGATGTGAAACTGTTCCTTCAATTCTATCATTTTGTGGGTCGTGATTACTGAAAAGTACAGCAGGCATTCCAAATCTGAATTGATGAGGAAGATCTTGATGAGTAGTGCGTTCGATTTCAACCGTGAGATAATCTCCACGACCAATTTCTGAACTTCGAATCGCAATAGGATACCAAGTAAGTCCGTTCGCTCGGCGTTCGCTCACGGATGATTTTTCAGTAAGTTGGATGTACTGATTCAGACTTTCATCTCTTTCAGTTTTTAGTAAGTTGAGTAGTTTTTTGAAATAATCCATACACAAAGGTAATGGATTATTCACTTTTCAGAGAAATGACTTGTTCAGAAGCTCAAGCAAATTTCTGTTTATGAAGTTTTCGGGCGTAAAAGTAGGGAAGAGCTAATAATGAAATAAAGTAAATAATGATGGAGAAATAATTGAAAAGTTCGGGCAAAGTCAACACAAGTATAATCGTTATTAATGCCCCCAAAACCTGTATTTTTCCTAAAAATCTTTTTGCTTTTTTGTTTATTTCTTCGTCATCAAAGTAAAAGCTGATTGTTTCTTGATTGACTTCAATATTTGCACGGTAGTTTCCTACAATCATCATCCAAATCAAATACATTACACAAGTAATTTTGGATCTGAGATAATATCTTTTACATATAAAACCAATATTGCAAAAGAACTGATAGCCATAAAAAGCATGAGGTATTGCCAAATTTGTATGTATTTTTCTGCGTTTGGATGTTCTGTGAGTTTAAGGTCACGTTTAGCACCCCAATACCAAAAGTAAAACCCTAACAATGCACCTGAAGTTACACCAACAATGAAGTCTGTACTTTTGCCCAATCCTCCTTCAAAAAAAGCAGTAACATAAAAAGAGCCAGCCATAAAAAGCACAATCAAGATTTCCAGCAATATAGATTTGAGTTTCATGTTTTATTAAATTTAGAAGTTATTATCTGATAATTATGTTTGAAAACAGACTTTAAAATGTCCATATTTCTGTTCCATATAAAACTTTTACTTTCGTCCTATTTTTTAAATAATCGTTGTAATTATTAGAATTCGTAAAATCTATTTTTGTCCCATCGCACTTATATTGGTGAATATTAGTGGAGGAGCAAAGTGAGCATTGAATCTCAATTACATTATCTCCTTTGTAACCATATAAGACCACACCGTTAATTTTTTCAGAATTTATCCTATAAAATTCCCTAAACTTCATTTCATCAGCTAACCAATTCAAATCATTTATAGGGTCTTTTGTACCACAAACTAATATGTCGGTATCGAGCGTAGGATTTACCTCTTTTTTACAGGATGAGAAAACAGATAAGAATACACCTGCTATTAATATTAAAAATGATTTCGTTTTCATAATAATTTTTATTGGTTTTAGATAATTAGAGAAATAGCTGTAATCGGTTTAGGATGAGTTGTTTATATTCTGTAAAATATAATTCAAATATATAGATTATGCTGATATTGTTTGATTTTTAGATAAGTAATTTATAAAAAACATTAGACAAAAAAAGCGACTTCTTCATCAAGAAAAAGTCGCTTTTTTATTATTAAAATATACCTTTAAACTAAAGCCAATACTGGAATATCACAATGATTTACCACATCTTCAGTAACACTTCCTGCAAAAAGTAAACTTAATCCTTTTCTGCTATTGGTTGTTAAAACAATCATATCAGTTTTCATGTCTTTCGCACAAGCAATAATACCTTTGGCAATGCTGTAATAATTATAAATCAAGAAATCCATTTCTTTGATACCCAATTCTTCACCTAGTTTAAACATTTTTTCGGTAGTAGTATGGCTATCCTCAAAACCATCAGGAGTATTGATAAACACAAAAGTTAATTTAGCTTTTGTAGCATGTAATTTTTTGATGAATTCAGTCGAAACCCTTGTTTCAAAATCTACCGCTACCATGATGCGTTTCATTTTGAATTTTTTGTCTGATTCTTTGACAATCAGTACTGGGCAATGTGAATTTCTGATAACAGATTCTGCATTTGAACGACTCAATAAGTCTTTCCATCCTTCAGCACCTGTTGAACCCATCACGATTAAATCTACATCAGATTGTTGTGTGATGGCATCTTCAATTGGAAGATAACTATCTCCTAAAATTGGAGTAATCGTCACGCCATCATAAATGGGTGCTTCAGCAATTTTATGAAGTTTTTTTGTCGCTTCTTCTACTTCGTATTTATATAAATCCAAATCTAAATTTGGCATCATTGTTACAGGAAATGGATCTGCACTAATCATGTAGTGCATTGGCTGAGCATGGAAAAGTAATATTTCGGCTTTTGATTGCTGAGCGATTTCTACGGCTGTATCTAATGCAAGCAATGAAAGGTTAGAAAAGTCGGTTGGAACAAGTATTTTTTTCATGGCAATGTTAGTTTAATTCAGGTTATGCTATTGAAACGCATATTAATAATAACGAGTTTCAAAAGATATAATTATAAATATTTTTGGTTAGTTTTTTGTTTTTTCGTGACAGATAGGAATTTGTTGGCTAATCGGTACTTTTTCAAACTTTGGACTAATATATGGAATTCCTAAATTCAAACCTCTAAAAATAAAAAAAACAGCTAATATCAATGAGTAAACGGGAAGATATTTGTTGATTTTCTGCCGAACGTTCAAGCTTAAAAACTTAGGTAAAATACTCACTGAAAACATTAATGGGGCTGTTCCTAAACCAAAAAGTGCCATGAAAATAGCCCCATCAATCGGAGATGTGGTAGCTGTTGCACCTGCTAAAGCAAGATATACAGTACCACATGGTAAAAGTCCGTTGAGTGTGCCTAAAATTAAAAAACCAATTAGTGAGTGGGTATTTAGCAACGAGCCGACACTTTTTTTTAAAATACTTGAAATTTGATAAAATGGATTGAAACGAATTGATTTACTCGGAATCATCAACATGAGCATCAATACTCCAATCGAAATAGATAATTGTTGTTGAAAACCAGCTACAAAAATTTCTCCTCCGAAATAGCCAAAAACATAACCCAGTGTTCCGTAAGTAATAATTCTTCCTAGATTGTATAAAACACGTGCAAAAATTGCTTGAACATCAGTAAGCTTCCCGACGGGTAAGGCTAGGGCAATTGGACCACACATACCAACACAATGAAAACTGCCAGCCAAACCCGTCATGAAAGCGATGGAAAAAAGAATGTTCATGATTAAAATGGTGTTTCACGAAATGAAATTCCGTGTTACGGAAATATTAAAAATGGTTAATGGTTAAGTCTAAAAACGATTAACGAACGACAAACTCATCTTCTAAATAGTACTCTCTAATTCCATCCGTCCAAGTAGCTTGTATTTTCCACTTTCCTTTTTCTAATTTTTCGGTAGAATAATTGAAAATTGGTTGTTTTTTAACAGGGACGGTAAAGTCTAAACGTTTATCTGAAGGACGAAAGAATGTTACACTTCCATCATTTACATTGGTTGGAAAACCGATTCTCAAAGTTTGGTTTTCAGAGGAATAAGTCATGGCATTGTTTATATTGAGATTTGACGAATTCTTACGTTTATTAATTTGTGATTGATAATTGATTTCGTTTTTGTAATAATCTTTATTCACTAAATCTACATTGGTAGTAGCCATTTTGTAAACCATTGTGCCTATAAAACCTGCAAAGATGATAAAACATAAAACGATTGATTTCCCCCAGTTCATAATATTGTTTTTATGATTCAAATCTACTGTACAATTCTTGAAAAAAATATGAGTTTTGTTAGTCTTTTTGATGAAAAAAGCTAGGAGACTTTAGACTAAAGAAACAAGATGTAAGAAACAAGAATTAAAATTTAGAGCTTGAAGTTAGTTATCTAATATCTTGCCTTTAATATCTTGTATCTTGCTTCTTTCGTCTAAAATCTTGCCTCTCTCTACAAAATTGGCCCTAAAAACTTTGTCTTTACATGATCAATCACTTTTCCATCAGAAATTACTTCAATCTCAATTTTTACACTTCCATCTGTTAAAGATTTATTCGGAATTTCGATGAAAAACGAAGATTCTGCCACTTCGCCTGGCTGAACAATAATCGCTTTTCCAATCATTTTAATCTGGGCATTCTGCTGATTAATTTTTAATTGAATCGGCATTGTTTGATAGCTTTTGTTCAAAACCTGAACATTATAAAGATTTGAAACAGAACCATTTTTGTTTTCTTGGTAAGTCAAACCTGGCGCACGCAAAATGGTAGTTTCAACGATATTTCTGGTCAATAATAAATAAGCCAATACACTTAACAAAGCCACTAACACAAAAGAGTAAGAAGCAATTCTAAAATTGAATTTAAGCTTTGTTTTTTGCTCAATACCTTCTTGCGAAGCATAACGAATCAATCCACGTGGTTCACTGATTTTGTCCATTACTTCGTCGCAAGCGTCAATACAAGCGGTACAGCCTATACATTCTAATTGCGTTCCGTTTCGGATGTCGATACCCGTCGGACATACTTGTACGCAAATTTTACAGTCGATACAAGAACCATGAGCTACGGGAGCTTTTTCTTTTTCTTCGGCTGTTTGTTTCTTGCCACGAGGTTCGCCACGCAAGAAATCATAAGCGACGACTATAGATTTTTTATCTAACATTACACCTTGCAAACGCCCATAAGGACAAACTACAATACAAACCAGTTCACGAAAACGGGCGAAAACAAAGTAAAAAACAGCAGTGAAAATAATAATCGCAAAAAGCCCAGCAAGATGGTCGAGCGGATTATCTAAAATGATAGCAAACAATTCTCTTTTACCGATAATATAAGCCAAGAAAGTATTCGCAATCAGAAATGAGAGTAATACAAAAATGCTGTGTTTGAGGGTTTTCTTCCAGATTTTTTCGGTAGTCCAAGGCTCATTATCTAATCTTCTTTGTGCATTGTGGTCGCCTTCAATTAATACTTCTACTTTTCTGAAAAGCATTTCCATAAAAATGGTTTGTGGACAAGCCCAACCACACCAAATTCTACCAAAAATAACCGTAAATAGAATGACAAATACGATAAAAGTAAGCAAGCCAATGGCAACTAAATGAAAATCTTGTGGGAAAAAAGTTACCCCCCAAAAGATAAATTTTCTTTCAATGACATTAAAAAGAAACACGGGATGTCCATCTACTTCAATCAATGGAAGTCCGAAGAGTAATCCCAACAATAACCAAGAGAAATAAGTACGAAGCTTATAAAAATTTCCGATGACGATACGAGGGTAAATCCAGATTCGTTTACCAGTTTCCGTCACATTCGAAAGATGATCTCGGTAATTGCTCGTATCTATTTTTGCTTGTTTCATAATTGTTGTAGATAATCATCGCATCACGATTTTATCTTATTTAATGTTAGAAAGCAAATCCCCAAAGAGTATCAAACACTTTGGGGATTTAGGTGAATTATTTCAATGAAATAGCACTTGTGGTTTTGTTGGCTGTTGAATCTGTCGAAGCCTCAGAGGATTCATATTTGTCTCCTTGTGGTTCTTTAGGATTCGGTGGATTTGTCCCTTTTAAAGAAACAATAAAACTTAAAACTTGCTGAACCTGAATTGGATTCAATGTTTTTTTCCAAGAAATCATCCCTTTTTCGGGTACTCCTTCGGTAATGGTATGGAAGATGTTTTTATCAGAACCACCATGAAGCCAGAATTCATCAGTAAGGTTTGGTCCAACTTTTCCTTCACCTTTTTCTCCGTGACAGGCTACACAGTTTTGAGTATAAAGTTTCGCTCCACTTTCTATTGCTTTTGCATCAGTCAAGGCTTTTACATTATCTTCATTTACTGCATTGGCGAATTTCTTCATGTACTCTTCTCTAGCTTTTTCTGCAATCGAAACCTCCTCAGAGTACTCATTAACCATGATTTTGCCATTGCCAATAATGTGGAAACCAATTAAGTAAACTACAGCAAAAACAATGGTAGCATAGAAAAGATACATAAACCAAGGTGGAGTAGGATTATCTAACTCGGCAATGTCATCGTATTTATGCTCCATTTCCAAGTCTTTTTCCATCGACAAAGGTTTTAAGCTTGCGAGTTTTTGCCAGAAAGTACGGTTTTGCATGGCTTGTTCATAGGCTTCATCAGTTTGTTTTAATGGATTAATAAATGCCTGCACTTTTTGTTGTAAGCTATATGCTAAAAAACAAATGACGATACAAGTAATGATTAAAATGCCCAATAACGAAACCATGAGCAAGTCTTCCGCTGTTTTGATACCTCCGAAAAAGTACTCTTTTTGTGGGGCATCGGCTGCAAAGATTTGATGCGAGCCTAAAAGAAATGAGAATATAAATATCTTTTTCATCTGATTTTAAATTTCAATAATTTCAACGGCATCAGATGGAACGCCCAATTTTTCATTGAGTGTTAAATCTTTACGATGGGCGTTTCATCGGTTATCTTAATTATTTTCCTCTAAAGGTAAATTACTCATGTATTGGACGTGCTTTTTATCAATGATGAACAGATAAGCTCCTACCATTAAGAAAAACACAAAGAATATGAGAAGAGAAGTAATCATTGGAACATCCGCTCCCTGAACTTTATCTAATAATTGTCTGAACATCGTTTTATATGTTTTGAAAAACCTCACCCCCTGCCCCCTCTCCTTTTGAGAGGGGGAAAAGTTTATATGATTTTCGATTCAATATCAATTTCTTAAAGAACTATGTTTGATACGAAATGTCTTTAAAGAGTTTTTCCCAAATTCCCCCTCTCAAAAGGAGAGGGGGGCAGGGGGTGAGGTTACTATTGTTGTCCTTTTTTAATATCAGTACCAATTCTTTGTAAATAAGCAATCAAGGCAATGATTTCTTTATCTGGCGTAACTTTGATTCCCTCTTTTGCCAAATTATCTGCAATACCTTTTGCTTGAATTTTCAAGTCTTCTTCACCATGTGCAATGGCATAATCATCGTAAGGAACACCTAAAGTTTTCATCGCTTTTAGCTTATTTTTTGTATCAGCGATATTTAATTTTTGAGATAATAACCAATCATAAGCTGGCATAATAGAGCCGGGCGACATTGAACTTGGTTCTCTCATGTGGTGATAATGCCATGAATCTGGATACTTGCCACCTTCACGGTGCAAATCTGGACCAGTTCTTTTTGAACCCCACAAGAATGGGTGGTCATATACAAATTCACCTGCTTTAGAGTATTCACCATAACGTTCGGTTTCAGAACGGAAAGGGCGAATCATTTGACTATGGCAAGAAACGCAACCTTCACGGATGTATAAATCTCTACCTTCTAATTCTAAAGGAGTATAAGGCATTACCGAAGCAATCGTTGGTACATTAGATTTTACCATTAAAGTCGGCATTAATTCTATCATTGAGCCAATCGCAACTACAACTAAAGCACCTACTAATAATGGCATTGGTTTACGTTCCAACCATCTGTGCCAGTAAGTATCAGAACCTTGTGCTACGAATACTTTTTCTAAGGCTGGAGCTTGTGCTGCTTCGTTAGCAATTAATTTTCCTTCCAACATGGTTTTGAAAATATTGTAAGCACCAATCAATGCACCAGATAAGTAGAAAACACCACCCAAAGCACGCATCATATACATTGGAATGATTTGTAGTGTAGTTTCCAAGAAACTTGCGTACTTCAAATTACCTTCTGCGGTAAACTCTTTCCACATCATTCCTTGTGTAAATCCTGCGATATACATTGGAACTGCCCAGAATAAAATCCCCAAAGTACCTAGCCAGAAGTGTGCGTTCATCAATTTTTTAGAGAACATCTGATTCCCATAAATCTTTGGAATCATATAATACATGATGGCAAAAGAAAGGAAACCATTCCAACCTAAAGCTCCTACGTGTACGTGTGCAGGAATCCAGTCGGTATAGTGTGCAATGGCATTGATGTTTTTCAAAGAAAGTAAAGGCCCTTCAAAAGTAGCCATACCATAAGCCGTAATACCAACTACCATCATTTTCAATCTAGGGTCTTCTCTTACAGCGTCCCAAGCACCACGGAGTGTAAGTAAACCGTTAATCATACCTCCCCAAGATGGAGCAATCAACATGATTGAGAAAACCGTTCCTAATGATTGCGCCCAGTCCGGCAAACTTGTATAAAGTAAGTGGTGAGGTCCCGCCCAGATATACAAGAAAATTAATGACCAGAAGTGAAGAATTGATAATTTATAAGAATACACTGGACGATTAGCCATTTTAGGTAAGTAATAATACATCAAACCTAAAAATGGAGTAGTTAAGAAGAATGCGACAGCATTGTGTCCGTACCACCATTGTACTAAAGCATCTTGAACCCCAGCGTAAATAGAATAACTTTTTGTCCAAGATACTGGAATCGCTAATGAGTTCACGATGTGTAACATCGCCACTGTAACGAAAGTAGCAATATAAAACCAAATGGCTACATACAAGTGGCGTTCACGACGTTTTAAAATAGTACCGAACATATTAATTCCGAATACTACCCAAATCAAAGCAATGGCAATATCAATTGGCCATTCTAATTCTGCATATTCTTTTGAAGTACTTAAACCTAAAGGAAGTGTAATGGCTGCCGACAAGATAATTAATTGCCAACCCCAAAAGTGAATCTTCGATAATAGGTCGCTATACAAACGGGCTTTACAAAGACGTTGTAAAGAGTAATACATTCCTGCAAAAATAGCATTCCCTACAAAAGCAAAAATCACGGCATTAGTATGTAATGCACGGATACGCCCAAAAGTAAAGTACTGCGTAATGTTGGCAGAAGGCATAAAAAGTTGAGTAGCAATAAGTACTCCGACTAGCAAGCCAACTATCGCAAAAACGATAGAGGCTAGTGCAAAATTTCGGACTATTTTATTGTCGTACTCAAAATGTTCTACATGGGTATTGATCGCTGACATAATATTATTTATTTCTGGTTAATTAGCTCAAAGTCAATTTCTTTTAGTGCTTTGCAACGTTTACAGTCTTTGTCACAGGTACATTTTTTGTGTTCTTGACTGTCGGTGGTTTGTGGGTTGTTTTTCATGGTGGGATGGTTTTATTCTTTGTCTTCAAATAAAATCCGCATAGCGGGTGTGTGCAAATCGTCGTTTTGTCCTTTAGACATCGACCAGAAGAAAGCACCTAGAAAACCCAGTGCCATCAATAAACTTATGCCAATCATAAAGAAGATAACTTGCATTTTTTGAAGATTTTAGAAATGTTTGATGCCTCAAAATTCGGCTAAAAGGCTCGTTTCACCCATGAGATAAGTCAGAGTAAAGACAAGGATTTATCAGTATCTAAACTGATAAATATCATAAGAAGGGCTTAGTACTTACAAGTAATTTTGAACTATGAATACTTTAATTGATAAATACAACGTTCCTGGTCCCCGTTACACGAGTTACCCAACTGTTCCTTTTTGGCAAAACGATGGTTTTGGTGAAAACGCTTGGCTTTCGTCTTTAACTGATACTTTCAGAAGTACTAATACGGCAACAGGTATTAGCCTATATATTCACTTACCTTATTGCGAAAGTCTTTGTACTTTTTGTGGATGTAATAAACGAATTACCAAGAATCATCAAGTAGAGAAACTATATATTGAAGCCGTTTTGAAGGAATGGGAAATGTATTTAACGCATTTTTCAGCAAAACCACAAATCACAGAAATTCATTTGGGCGGAGGAACACCAAGTTTCTTTGCTCCTGAAATGCTTGATTTATTAATCAATGGAATTTTAAAACACGCAAGTATTAGTATAGATTATGAATTCAGTTTTGAAGGACATCCGAATAACACTTCTTATCAACATCTAAAAACATTATATGATTTAGGTTTCAAACGAGTAAGTTTTGGCGTGCAAGACTATGACCCCATCGTTCAGAAAGCCATTCATCGTATTCAACCTTTTGAAAATGTAAAACAAGTAACTGAATGGAGCAGAGAAATTGGCTATGAATCCATCAGTCACGACTTAGTTTTTGGTTTACCTTTTCAACAAATTTCATCTATTCAAGATACCATCTCTAAAACCATTGAGTTACAGCCCGACAGATTGGCTTTTTACTCGTATGCACATGTGCCGTGGATTAAAGGAAACGGTCAGCGTGGTTTTAGGGATGAAGATTTGCCTTCAGCAGCGCTCAAGCGTCAATTATACGAAACAGGAAGAACACTTTTTGAGGAAAACGGCTATGCAGAAATAGGCATGGATCATTTTGCCTTGCCAAACGATTCTATGTATAAAGCCATGCAAAACGGCACATTGAACCGTAATTTTATGGGTTATACCACCACGCAAACTAAAGTATTATTGGGCTTGGGAGTATCATCCATTAGTGATTCATGGACTGCTTTCTCTCAGAATGTTAAAGATATTGATGAGTACCAAACCATGATTGAAAATGACCAGTTGCCCATTTTGAAAGGACATATCTTAACAGACGAAGACCTTACCATTCGCCAACAGATATTGGATATTATGTGTCAATTTGCTACCTCTTGGAAAGATGATGAATTTAGTTTTGAAGAAAGACAAGTCCTTTTCGAGAAACTAGAAGGTTTTAAACAAGATGGATTGTTGACTTATGATGAGAATTCATTACAAGTTAATCCAGAAGGACGCCCATTTATTCGCAATATCTGTATGGCTTTTGATAAACGAATGCTACAAGAAAATACCGAAAGAAAACTGTTTTCGCAGACGGTGTAATAGATTGATTACTAGTAAATAATTAACAAAACATAATATTAAAATTATGCCTATTCCCGAATAAAAAGTGGATATTTATATACTGAAACAGCAGTACATTTTTTTGAAAATGACATATTAAACCAATTACAAACCATGAAAAATATTCTTGTTGCAACCGACTTCTCAGAGAACGCTAAAAAGGCTTTGCAATACGCAACTTTGTTAGCAAAATCGTATGAGGCTAAAATTTATTTAATTCATACTTATCTACCATATTTTGTAGAACCTGGCATTTATGCTGACTCATTGATGATGCAAGAGGCTTTGAATGAACAGTACGAAAGTATGAACGCAAAATTTGTCCCTTTGGTAAAAGAACTTGAGGAGGCTGGAATCGAACACGAAACCTTGCTTGAACTCAATGACGTTACTTCGGGAATTTTTGATGCTATTGCTGAACATGAAATAGATTTCTTAGTCATTGGTAGAACAGGCTCTGGTGGGTTTATTAATAAACTAATTGGAAGTAATGCTGCTCATATTACCGCTAAGGCTTCTATTCCTGTATTGGCTATTCCGCAACAATTGGAAAATGTGGGTATCAAACAAATTTTGTATGCTACTCAACTAGAATATGAGGAGTGTGATGTTTTGGCAGAAGTATTCGCCTTGGCGCAGAAGCTTGGTGCTAAAGTGAATTTAGTAAAAGTGGAGGCTTCTTTTGAACCTGATATTCAAGCTGATAAACAATTTATCGACCAGATTAAAGGTACTTTTGTGAAAGAGGACTTTGAGATTACTAAGGTTACTGCTGGAAATGTAACGGAAGGCATTTTGAAAACTGCCAAAGCGCAAGGTGCTGATTTGATTGTCTTGGCTGCCCATCACCGTAACTTCTTAAGTCAGATTATAGACCCAAGTAAATCTAAACAAGTAATCATTAGCTCGCCATTACCTGTGTTGACTTTTCAATTAAAGGGAGATTTATAGAGCTAAGAGTTGTGAGTTTAAATTCGATAAAAAGTGGTCAAATAACTAATTTGACCACTTTTTTGTGATTGAGAAACAACGAATTCCTACTGTTTGAGCGAAGCGAGTTTAGGAATTCTTGATTTTCTTTTGTTACTTTTCTTTTATCAAGAAAAGAAAAGTAAGGACAAGGCGATAATAAATATTAAACACCCAAATCTTATTATTATTGATTAGAAAATTCGGGATAATCTTTACGGTATTGATAAGGAAATTCATAAAGAATCTAATATATATTAATCCCTAATCCAGAAAGCCTTTAATATGCGCCCGCATCTTATCTCCTTCACAAGAGGTTGCCATGTGTCCGCAATCACCTGTTAGTTCTACAATCGGGGCTTTTAATAATTTACCAAAACGTATTGCTGCTTGCGGATTCACCATGTGGTCTTGCGTTGCAATTACTATCATCACTTTTGCTTTTACCTTTGCAAAGGCCTCCTCTGGCTTCTGCCCTTGAAAGATGTCATGATTAATCATCGCTTTTAGCTGTGTCGCCCAATCATAAGCATTTAATTTCAGCGCATCATCCTCAATCTTTTTGATATAAGTAGCATATTCATCCGTATTGCTATGAGCTTCTCTGTAGCTTGGCGTCCAGAGGTTTAATTGATGCAGCGCATTTACTGATTTCATGGCTTCGGTTGAATATTGCCCACGCTCAATAATATTCAATTGAAGATTCCAATATAATTTATCATAAGTACTTTGCTTAGGACTACCAATAATCGGAACTACCTTGTCCATAAAATCTGGGTAGCTCATCATCCATTGAAAAGACTGCATTCCACCCATTGAGATACCCGTTACTGCATATAAATGATTAATCTTCAAAACTTCTTTTACCAATTTATATTGAGTATTGACCATGTCACGAATACTGACGGTAGGGAAAAGTTTATCTTTCTGACTAATACTATTAGAAGGAGAGGAGGAAACTCCGTTACCAAGGGCATCCACTACAATGACAAAGTACTTAGTGCTATCAGCTATATCACTTGGATTCGCTACAAAGGATTTTTGTTGACTAGTGCCTGTAAACCAAGTAGGTACTAATACTGCATTTGATTTATCGGCATTCAATTTTCCGAAGGTGCGGTATCCGATTTTACAATCCTTTAGCACTTGTCCATTTTCTAACTGATAATCTCCAATTTGATAATAACGCTGTTGTGCGTATGCCGACTGAACTAAAAATAATAATGTGATGATAAAAAGCTTTTTCATGTAAATAAGGTTATAATATAATGAGTCGGTAAATATACTAAATCGTAAAATTGAAAGTCCTTTATTATGATTGAAATGCAAAGGAATATGGAAATTGATACTTGTTTTAGAAAATCAAATAAGGGCTAAATCTTTATAACATATATCCTACAATTTGTGGATATATGAAATTCTATTTTAAGGTATATGTCTGAATTTGTCCATATATGAAATTTTAGTTTTATGTCTATGTCTAAATTCGTCCATATATGAAATTTTAGTTTTAGGTCTATGTCTGAAATCGTACATGTATAAAATTTTAGTTTTAGGTCTATGTCTGAATTCGTCCATATATGAAATTCTATTTTTAGGTCTATGTCTGAAATCGTACATATATGAAATTTTAGTTTTAGGTCTATGTCTGAAATCGTACATATATGAAATTTTAGTTTTAGGTCTATGTCTGAAATCATACATATATAAAATTTTAGTTTTAGGTCTATGTCTGAATTCGTCCATATATGAAATTCTATTTTTAGGTCTATGTCCAAATTCTGACATAGACTAAATTCTGTTTAAATATATATTCCTGATTTTGGGATAGTATCAAATTCTGTTTAAACATATATTCCTGTTTTTGAGATAGTATCAAATTCTGTTTAAACATATATTCTTGTTTTTGGGATAGTATCAAATTCTGTTTAAACATATATTCCTGATTTTGGGATGTAATCAAATTCTGTTTAAACATATATTCCTGATTTCAGGATAGTATTAAATTTTTGTTTTAGATATATTCCCGATTTTAGGATAGTATCAAATTTTTGTTTTAGATATATTCCTGATTTCAGGATAGTATTAAATTTTAGTTTTAGATATATCCCTGTTTTCAGGATATTATCAAATTATAGTTTTATGTATATTCCTGTTTTCAGGATAGTCCTAAATTCTGAATTTAATCTATGTCCTAATTTGAACATATATCATTTTCATTTTTAATACTATATCATCAATCAGAGATTAGCCTTGTTCCCTACAAAGCCTTCTTTCCTTTTCGGTAATTTATTCTATTTTTATAGCAAGAACCTTTAATATTTAATCTATGAGAATCCTTTCCCTGTTTTTGCTACTAACATTTTTGTCGAATGGCATCTTTGCTCAAGAATCTGAACCTAAATTTTGGTGGAAACGGAATAATCTAAGAGTAATACAAACCAATCTTCCTGACTACGAAGCCGCAACACTTAATCCAGACTCCTTAGTAAAAGATTTAGTGGATTTTTCTGCTAATATGCTTATCATCAATGCAGGAGGAATCATGGCTTTCTATGATACTAAGCTAGATTTTCATTACAAGAACCCTTGGATGAAAAATAATATGTTGAAAGAAGTAGTGGATAAATGTCATCAAAAAAATATTAAGGTCATCGTTCGTTTTGACTTTAGTAGAGTTCACGAAAGTATCTTCAAAAAACATCCAGATTGGTGTTATATCTCAGCCAAGAATGAACGTATTATTAATACAGATATGTACGTCGTTTCAATTAATGCTCCTTATGTACAAGACAAGGCTTTTAAGATTATTGAAGAAGTAATAAATTTCTTTCCTATTGATGGAATCTTCCTGAATATGCCGGGCTATCAAGTGAATAACCCTTACGAAGGAAAATATCATGGCATCGACCAAAATGAATATGATAAAAAACGTTTTGCCGAATACAGCAATGGAAAGACCTTACCAACGGTAGAAGATAAAGCCGACCCCGTTTTCCAAGAATACTTAGCCTTTAAAAAAAGTACCATTGAAGATTGGTCGGAGAAACTTCATAACCTTGTGAAATCTAAGAACGAACAAATTGCTATTTGTACTTATCTGGATAAACATGTGGACATTATTCGGCATGAATCTCAAACCAGTAATTTGCCATACTGGCCATATTCAGCATCGGATAATGTGAGTAATGCACGCAATTCGTTTCCGAAGCATATCATCAGTAACGCAAGTATTCAGCAAATTTCATTTCAGTCACGTTATAATGCCGCCGAACCAGAAGAAGTAAGTATCAGGTTATACGAAAATATTGCCAACGGTTCAGGTTTAGATATGAGTATGATGGGTGATATGCGTGGCTATGAAGACAAAAGGAATTACCCAGTGTTTAAAAAGATTTATGCTTTTCACAAAAAACATGAAGCCTATTTCGGAAACTATAAATCTGTTGCCAAAATAGCATTGGTAGCCCCAGGTTCATGGCCAAATGGCGACCCTATGCAAGAGTATCGTGGTATTCAGTTAATGCTAAAAGAAGCACATTTACCTTTTGATATTATTGAAGATGCACAGCTTACCAATGTAGCGGATAAAGTAAAACAATATCAATTAATCATTTTACCAGAAATTACTTACCTAAAACCAGAAGCCATAGTGCTACTAAAAGAACTAAGTAAAGCAGGTACAAATATTATTGCGACCAACAGAAGTTTATTTGATAGTCCCGAAACGTTGCAAGAGCTATTCGGGGCAAAGATTATCAATAAAGACCATGACGGAACAGGCTTTTATTTACAGCCCAATGATGCCAAAATCCTCAAGCATTTTAAGCTACAAAAAATGTTGTTTTGGAAATTTAATTTAGGGCTATATGATTTATCAGGGACAGACAAAAAGCTATTCCCAATACTAAGTAAAGGAAGACCCGGTCCTCCAGAAATCATTGGAGGTCACGAACCCATCAATTACTATGCGATGGGAATAAAGGAATTCCCACAGAGTAAAAATGTGATATTACCCATCAATATCGGAAAGCTATATTATTTACATGGCTACGAAGAACATAAAAATATCCTTTTAGATGCGATAGATTATGTAATGCCAAAAGCAAAGGAGCTTGTACAAACCAATGCACCAGAAAGGATAGAAGTGATTTTACAAGCTTATGGTAAAAATGTAGCCAATAAAAATATCGGAAGTACAGACAACGGTTTGATAGTACACCTTATCAATCTCACAGGCTTTAGTGGAAATTCTTACTTTGATGCCTTGCCTGTTTATGGACGTAACTTTACAATCAAGACAAGCTTTAAACCGTCAAAAGTATATGACTTAGCTACAAAATCACCCATTAAATATGTGTGGAAAGATGGTTTTATTCATTTTCAGTTAGCTAAAATCGGAGAATACGAAGGCATTGTAATAGATAAATAAGGCAAAAAAGCGTTGTGATGCTTGTGTTGAGAAAGAGTATTGCAGAAACTTTTCAATACACAGACTTGTTGAAAGATTATGCGTATTAGCGTAAAACTTTATAAACAAACAAAGAACCATCAACATGTTAAATTTCGATTTTCAGAACCCCACAAAAATCATTTTTGGTAAGGGACAAATCGCTACAATAGCCAAAGAAATTCCTGCCGACGCAACAATATTAATGACTTATGGCGGAGGAAGTATTAAGACCAATGGTGTTTATGAACAAGTAACCAAAGCTTTAGAAGGTAGAAAAATAATAGAATTTGTTGGCATCGAGCCAAATCCAAGTTATGAAACTTTGATGAAAGCTGTAGCAATCATGCGTGCTGAAAAGGTTGATTTCGTATTAGCAGTAGGAGGAGGTTCGGTGATTGATGGAACGAAATTCTTAGTAGCAGCCGTAGATTATGATGGCGACCCTTGGGAGATTTTAACCAAGCCTGTGCGAACAACTAAAGCAATGCCTTTCGGAACAGTACTTACTTTGCCTGCAACGGGGACTGAAATGAATTCTGGAGCGGTGATTACTCGTCAATCAACCCATGAAAAACTAGGAATGGGTGGCCCAGGATTATTTCCTAAGTTCTCAGTACTCGACCCAGAGGTAATAAAAAGTATTCCTAAAACACAATTGGTAAATGGTATTGTAGATGCTTATACGCACGTATTGGAACAGTATTTGACCTATCCAGCAGGAGCATTGTTACAAGACCGTTTTGCAGAAAGTATTTTACAAACTTTGGTGGAAGTAGCTCCAAAAATCATTGCAGACCCAAGTGATTATCAGGCAGCGGCTAATTTTATGTGGAGCTGTACGATGGCTTTGAATGGTTTGATACAAAAAGGCGTTCCGACCGACTGGGCAACTCATGCGATTGGTCATGAACTGACAGCCTTATACAATATCGACCATGCAAGAACCTTAGCGATAATTTTCCCGAATCTTTATAAAGTACGTTTCGAGAATAAAAAAGAAAAGTTGGCACAATACGGACAAAGAGTTTGGAACATCACCGAAGGTACTTTGGACGAAAAAGCCAATGCCGCTATCGATCGTACAGTAGCCTTTTTACATGAATTAGGCGTAAAAACTCGCTTATCTGAATACACCGATGATTATGCAAAATCAGCAGAATTTATCGAAAAACGTTTTACAGAAAGAGGCTGGAAAGCTCTTGGCGAGCGCAAAGACATCACGCCAGCGATAGTGAAAGAAATTGTAGAGTTGAGTTATTGATAGCGGTTAGCATTAAGCTTTGAGATTTTATCGAAAAATCTCAAAGCTTATCTATTTCTTCTTTGCTTAACTTAGTTGTCAAAATAATAAGCTCAGTAGGGACTCCATTTGCTTTGAGTGTTTTAGCTATTTCTAATTTTGCTTTATATTCACCTTCTTCAATGCCTTTTTTAATACCTTCTTTGATACCTTCCTTAATACCTTCCTTAATACCTTCTTTGATGCCCTCTTTGATACCTTCCTTCATGCCTTCTTCGTGACCTACTTTTCTTCCCTCATTTATTCCTTCGTCAAAAGCTGTTTGTTTGGCATAGTCGAATGTCGCTTTGTTATCTCTAAAAACTTTCAGGCTACTTTCATAGCTATCCAATTCAACTTGATTGTATTTAGCAATTTCTGCTTTCTCAAACGCTTGCGTGAATACTTCGTCTTTGAAAATGAGAGGTATTGACTGAAAATCTTCCAAATTCTGGATAAAATAAAGCCATTTATCTAAGCGAGTTTCGAGTTCTTCTTCATTTTTCTTGAAATTGGGCATTTCAAGGTAGATATAAGTAAGTTTATCGTAAAAGACTTTTCCTTTTTGATCTTTCAGTTTAATAAAATGAACTACTTCATGCTTTTCTGGTTCAGCTTCATAATCATCGAAAGTAAAATCTAAAATGCCAATACAGTAAACCGCTTTTAAATTATAATTCCAATTTCCTTTTTCAGCCTGCTCTCGGATAGGGAAAGTTGAGTAATAGATTGTTCTTTCTCTGAAGTAATTCTGTTTCGCCTTTTGAAGCTCTACGATGAACTTTTCACCCTTTTCATTTTCGCAGTAAATATCATAAATCGCCTTTCTATCAGCATCAGTAATGCCTAACTGTTCGGCATTTTTAAAAGAAAGGTCAACGATTTTATTAGGTTGTGGCAATAGAGCATTCAAGAAGTCAAGCAATTGAGGTTTACTTGCTTCTTCACCAAAGATTTTCTTGAAGCCGAAATCAGTGAATGGATTTATGTATTTTGCTCTCATGGTGTTGAAATTTAGTAAGCAAATTTACAAAAATGCCTGAGATAGTTCAAGTTAATGAAATGATTTTCAGCTTATTTGTTGATTTAAATAACATTGCCCTAACTCTTAATCACTCGTCCATCCTCCATTTCAATAATTCGATTAGTACGGTTGGCAAAGCTTGGGTCGTGGGTTACGATTAATAGTGCTTGTTGGTATTCTATGGCTAATTGTTGAAAAATATCAAAAACTATTTCTGTATTCTTTTTATCTAAATTGCCCGTAGGTTCGTCGCCCATAATAATCAGCGGATCGTTGATTAAGGCTCTGGCAATGGCTACTCTTTGTTTTTCTCCGCCCGAAAGTTGTGTAGCACTTTTCAAAGCTTGGTTTTCTATGCCTAACTTTCTAAGATGTTCCATCGCTCGGTGTTCTAATTCTTGTTCTGAATATTTATTGAGTTTCAAACCGGGCAACATGACGTTTTGTAACACCGTAAATTCATTCAACAAGTAATGAAATTGGAATACAAAACCAATTTTTTCATTTCTTACTCTTGCCAAATCTTGCTCTTTTTTACCTTGCATACTGATGCCATCAATCAATAATTCTCCTTCATAAGCAGTATCCATTGTAGAAAGTATATACAACAAAGTTGATTTTCCACAGCCAGACTTTCCTATGATAGAAGTAAATTCTCCTTTGTTCACAGAAAAATTAATATCCTTCAAAATAGGAATCGTTACGGGGTCGTGGAAACTTTTGTTGATGGCTTTTGCCTCAATAATTGTTGAATGTTGCATATTATTTTCCTCTAATAATGTCCACAGGGTCGATTTTACTTGCTTTGCGTGCAGGGAAAAGCCCAGCGAAATAGGTTGTGATTAATGAGAAAGATATTCCAATAAAGTAAAATTTTGGATTATAATTAATCGGATAAGTCGTTACTGTGGGCAATGCTGCCGTATTGAAGGGTATTTGGTCGATAACGGAAGAAAGTAAAAAACCAGAAATCAAACCCGTAATGCCCCCGAAGAAACCAATACTTAGTGCAATTGTAATGAAGATTCTATTCACATCTTTGCCAGAAAAACCTGTTGCTTTTAAAATCGCAATGGTATCCATTTTCTCATAAATCATCATGTTCAGAATGTTATAAATCCCGAAACCTGCTACAATTAAGAGTGTTATACCCACGGCATAGGAAATCAAAGAACGAATGGAACTTCCCGTTTCAAACTGAGAATTAGCTGTTTGAATATCCTCTGCATCAGTATTAAAAACATGGGTGTACTCCTTGCTAAGTGCAGGAGCCATTTTAATGTCTTTTAATTTTACTTGGATGTCGGTAACGTAACTATTGGTTTGCCCTAATAATTTTTGAGCTGTTTTGATGGACGCATAACTCTGTACTTTATCAATCTCAACAATTCCAGATTGAAAAAAGCCAACTACTTTCAAAGGAAAACGTTCACCTTTTGGCGTTGTAATCTGAATGACGTCACCAATTCTGGCTAACATTTTATCGGCAGCACCTTTCCCCAAAATAATACTGTTCGGAACATTTTTTAAATCAAGATAAGAACCTTCGGTAACATAATCTTGAAAGAAAAATAATTTACTTTCTGCTTCTACATCTACGCCGTTTACCACACCTGTAATATCAATGTTCCCAACGTTATAAAATACCTGAGCTGTCATTTTGGGAGAGATACCCAATACTCTATCATCATTACGGAGTGTCTGCATGATGAGTCCATTGTTACGGATTTCAATACTATTACCACTTGGTTTGATTGAACTTATAAAATTATGGTAAGCTTTATAGCGTTCGGAAAGATTTATTGGTTGGTTTTTATTGGCTTTTATTTCATTAAAAAGCCTAACATGTGGCGTGCGGTTGAGGATTAAATTATCTAATAAATCATTCAAACCGTTCATGAAACCCAAAAGTGTGATGAACATCGTGATACTAAATGTAACGCCTACAGCCGCTACAAGTGTTTGTCGCCAGCGGGCTAATAATAGCGATTTGGCTATATTGATGATGAGTTTTGCGTTCATTTGCTAGGTTTTAGAATGATGTTTTGAGCCGTTAAACCCGATAGGATTTCTACTTTCTGATAATCTTTTAAACCTATTTTTACTTTTACTTTTTCCTTCTTTTCATTCAGAACGTAAGTGTCTTCTATTAAATAGTTGCGTGGAATTGTCAGTACTTTTTCTTTGGTTTGGATGATGATATTGGCTTCTACCGTCAGGTTTGGATATAATAGTTTCGGTTGTTTTGTAAAGCTTGCTTTTACAGTGAAAGCTCTTGTTTTTTCATTCATCAAAGGGTCGATTTCATTGACGGTTGCCTCAAAAGCTTCACCTTGGTAACTATCTAGTGTCACCATAATTTTTTGTCCGATACTTACTCTAACAATATCATCTTCATCTACTTGTAGTTCTAAGCTAAACAGATTGGCATCACCAATAACAGCAATAGCGGTTTGTGCATTTACCATTTCGCCTTTTTCTTTTTGTAAACTATACAAGCGACCAGCGTATTCACTTTTCAAAGTATAATCTGCTTCAATAGTTTGGTTAATGGTTAAATTCTTTTTGGATTGTGCCGCTGAAAAATTTACTTGGCGTTTCAATTCTTTGTACTTCAAAATGGCAGATTGATAAGCAATTTTTGAATTGGTATAAACTAATTCTCTTTGCTCAAATTCTACTTTAGTACCAACTTGTTGTGCCCAAAGATTACTTTGACGAAGAAAAAGTAAAGAATCGTTTTGAAGTTTTTTATGTGCTAATTCTATGGCAATGCTTAAATCTTTTAATTTATCTTCATTAGCTTTTACATCTGTATTGGCGGCAAGCAAAGCTGCATTTTCAGTATTGAGTCTGCTTGTTTGATTAAAGATTTTCATCAGTGGTTGACCTTTCTGTACAAAATCGCCATCTTTTACATAGAGTTCGTCGATGATGCCATTTACTTTTGAGAAAACCTGATATTGATTTTTACTTTTCACGATTCCCGAAGCATAAACCGATTCCGAAATATTCATGATTTCGGGTTGAGTTTGCTCCTGTATTTTTTTACAAGAAAAGAATAGGAGGGGTACTAATAGAAAATAGATAATTTTCATGTGTTATTTCGATTAGAAATGTACTTAGATTGTGTGTTGGGCGAATTGCCAAAAGTACCTATTTAGTTGTAGAAATGAAATAGCGTTTAGTACAGAGGAGTAAGGAACGACCTTTGAATTGTTAAATTTGAGTTTTTGATGGAATTGTTACTCTTTAAATCGCATTTATTTGAGGAGGAATAAACTTTTTGATTTGTCCTCTTTCATGAAAGTGGACAAATCTTTTTTAGGCAGGACTATTAAAATGGTGAATTTTAAATGCCCAAGATAAAGCTACATTTTTAGCCCTACTTTTAATTTCGTCTGCTTTTTCACCTTCAAAATGTTCGTCAACAGTAGCTTCGAAAATTGTTAGCCAAGTAGCGAAATGTTGTGGATTCAGCGGATGTTGATTATTAATCACCAAATGCGGACGAAGCGGATGCCCTTCATAACCTTCTTTATTGAAAAGAATCATCTCCCAAAAACTATACATTTTTGGTAAATGTTTTTCCCAATTTACTTTGGCTACTTCATCAAAAATATAGCCTAATGTATCGTTATCACGTATTTTATCATAAAAACTATTGACTAATAGCTCTATGTCAGCACGGGTTTCTAAGTCTTTTTTCATGTGAGATTATTTAGTGAGTTAGTGAGCGGTCCGCCGCTGCGGTTGTGAATTAGTGATTTTTGAAAGGTTAGAAATTCGTTTGAATTTGGCGGAGTACCTTTAGTTGAACTGTTGAAATATTCACTAACTCACAACTATCACTTCACAACTAATTTCCCCAATTTATGATAAAAAGGAGTTTTGCTTTTTTCGTCTTTAGGTTGATATTTTCCTTGAACAATCGGGAAATACATTACTCTTCTACGAGATTTTTCACCGGTAAACGGACAAACTTCTACTCTATGCCAAAGGTCGCCATCGTGTACGGTTAAATCGCCTGCTTCAATATTTAAACCTACTTCGTTTTTATCTGGATTATGGTCAATGAATTGTTTCTTCAAAAACAACACTTTCATTTTACTTAGTTTGTGCGTACCGGGCAATACTCTTAAACCACCATTTTCCATCGGACAATCATCTAAATGCGTACCAACATTCAACATTTTTAAGATTTTTTGTCCTAAAAATAAATCTCTTGGACTATCGGTATGCCAACCCATTTGCGAAAACTTACTATTATCAGCATTCACATAATGATTGAAAACCAAACCATCCTTTTCATCTTCGCCAATGCGATTAGCATTGTTGGGAATCAATGTCAGTAAAGCTTTTAAACGTGGGTCTTGCAAATATTCATGCAAGATAGCACTGTGTTGTGATAAAAAACACAAACGCTGAATCATAGGGTTGCCCTTTTCATCCTTTCCGAATTTCAAAGGAATGCCGTTCATCTTGTCAATTCCTGCCTCAAGCCATTCTTTTTCAACACGATGAGCTTCGTTTTTAAACGCTTCCACGGTTTCTTTTGAAATAAAATTTTTGAAATGAATAAATCCATATTGGTCGAAATACGCTTTTTGTTCAGGAGTTAATTGCTCGCCAAGCGTAAAAGTTTTTGCATCAAAGTCCATCATTATAAATTGTGAATGAGTGAGCGGTCCGCCGCTGCGGTTGTGATTTAGTGAATGGGAATCTACAATTAGTTTTTTTGACTTTAAGAACAATAATCACTAATTCACAACTCTCTCATTCACTAAATTACCTACATATAATTCAAATCGTTATTGCGTTTTAGTTTGATGATGTGTAATAAATTCAGTACTAAGATAACTGGATAAGTAGGGTCGAATTCATGCCATTTGATACCAAAATTGGCTCTTCCACCTAATTTATGGTGATTGTTATGGTATGATTCTCCCATCATCAAGAAATCGAATGGTAATAAGTTTTTGGCTGTATCATTTACTTTGAAATTTACATAACCATATTTATGAGCAAACCAGTTGATAATTACACCATGAACTGGCCCCATCAAATAATGAATTGGCAACAAAGCATATTCCCAAGTATGTGTAGCGAATTTCATATAAAACAAAGTATATAAAACACCCCAAGCGATTCTAACAAACCATTTATCTCCTAATTTTTCAACCAAAGCATAATAAGGAACTCCCTTCAAAAATTTAGGCTCTATACCCGCACGGTCGTTAAGTACAGCATTATAATAATCCTTAGTTTTCCACATCATGTGGAAAAGGTTATCAGAGTAACTTGGCGAATGTGGGTCTTTTTCAGTATCTGCATAAGCATGGTGTAAACGGTGCATAATTCCATAAGCTTTTGGGCTTAGGAACGAAGAACCTTGCGTGATAAAAGTAAACCAGTAAAAGAATTTCTCCCAACCCTTCGACATCGTGAACATCTGATGCGCTGCATAACGATGTAAAAAGAATGTCTGAGAGAATAACGATAGATACCAGTGAGCTACGAAGAAAATTAAGATTGCCATATAAGTTTTTTTTACAAAATTATGGCAAGGGACAGGCTTAAAATATGATAAAAGTCAGCGGCGATAATGAGGATGATTAACTATAGAATGATTTTATCATACGACATATTGCCAAAGAATGGGATAATTGCCATTAAAAACCTAAATTTAAACCTTCGCTTGAAAACGAATAAAAATATAAGTATTTGAATATTGCTAAAGGTGCTTTATTTTCTCAAGAACTAATTTTTATTTGTTGAAAACCTCAAAGTCTAAAAACAGTTTTATAGCATTTTATATGTCAGAAAGGTTAGATTATACCAGTAGAGCTAGACGGGTAGCTTTTCAATATCCACTATTTTCTCATTTATCAATCCAAATAAATTTTTGGATTATAGCACACTTGTCTTTTGGATTGGTTAATTATTTAATACTTCGTTCGTTTATGACAAGTGCCAATTTTGTCATGGGTGATACTTTGTGGTCTAGTTTTTTATTAGCACTGATTTTAGGATTTTTATTTGGTATCTCATTTGGAATGATTGAATACTATTTAGAAAATAGGATTTTCAGAAGAAAGTCGCTTGGAAGAGTAATGATATTCAAAGCGATACTCTCATTTATCGTTTCCTTGATACTTTTCTACATCATCAGGTATGTGCTTTTTGAAAAATTGATAGCTCCAATGGTTGATTTAAGCGCTATCAAACTAAATGAGGAATCGTGGAAATACATTTTTTACCTATTTCTGATTCATACTTTTTTTATGAATATCATCATCAGTTTTATCAACCAAATGAATAAAAAGTTTGGTCCTGGGATTTTGTTACCTCTTTTACTAGGGAAGTATCGTTCGCCTAAAGAAGAAGAAAGAGTATTTATGTTTATGGATTTACAGTCATCAACAAGTATTGCCGAAAACTTAGGGCATATCAAATACAGTGCTTTTATTCAGGAAAGTTTTATGGATATTAACGACGTAGTTCCGAAGTTTAGGGCAGAAATATATCAATATGTGGGAGACGAAATAGTGATTTCATGGGCATTATCTGAAGGATTGAAAGATTTATCTTGTATCGCTTTTTACTTTGCCTGCGAAGCACAATTTAACAAACGAGCATCAGCTTATCAAAACGAATATGGTACTGTGCCAAAATTTAAAGCGGGTGTTCATTTAGGAAAAGTAACAGCGGTAGAAATTGGGGAAATTAAAAGAGATATTGCCTATCATGGCGATACTTTAAATACCACTGCCAGAATTCAAAGTGTTTGTAATGATTATGGGAAATACTTGTTAGCGTCTAAAGAATTGATTGATTTTGCTAAAATTACAGCAAAATATAATGTAGCATCAATTGGAAAAATACAATTAAAAGGAAAGCGTAACCTCGTTGATATTATGAGTGTTGAGGAAAAATAACAGTATTTTGATATTATATTCCAGCCAATTCATTGATGTCTTTTACTTCTAAAATGCTTTTTGGATAACCATGCTGTGTAGCATGAATCATCGCTAAACCAACTTGAGTAAGTGTGCTAACGTAGTTTTGAAAGAAAGTCTGGAAAATTGGGAAAAGCCAACTAAGATATGAATAAAAACTTTGAGTGTTTTTCAGCCCATCCGTCGGCTGAATATAACCCGGTCTGAAAGCAAAAACGTGTTTGAAAGGCAATTTCATTAAATCATTTTCGGTTTTGCCTTTTACTCTTGCCCACATTCTTTTTCCTTTTTCAGAACTATCAGTTCCAGCTCCAGACACATAACAGAAAGTCATAGTTGGGTTTTGTTTGCTAAGTATTTCGGCAATGTGCAAAGTAAGCGTATGCGTCAATTGAGTGTATTCGGGTTCTTTTTTGCCTAAAGAAGTAACGCCCATGCAGAAATAACAAGCATTGTAACCAGTGAGTTTATCTTGAATAGGAGTAATATCAAAGAAATTTTCATGGATAATTTCAATCAGTTTTGGGTGATGTACTCCACAAGGTTTTCTATTGATTACCAGTACAGTATCAACTTGCGGGTGCATCAAGCACTCATGTAATACGCCTTCGCCAACCATGCCTGTTGTACCTGTAATGATTGCTCTAATTTTTCCCTTCATATTTTCCAATGGTCTATGTTTTTCAAATTACATATAAATCTTGAATAATTATCATGAAAAAATTATACTGTTTTGATTAAAGACATAGAAACTACATTTGCCATAATATTTGCCGATTCACTTGAGTATAAATACTTGATTGTTTTTAAGAGATTCGTACTATAATGGTCGCCTACATTTTGGTCGGCATAGGTTCTGAAAACACTACTAGAAAGTAATAGATGATATTGATGGTCACGAATATCATAAACAATAATCGGACTTGGGTTATTTTCATCTACTTCAAAACAGAAAATAAAAATTGGGAAATCGAAAAGGTTTAAGCCATTTAAGTTGGTCATCAAATCAGCATCGAAGTAATCGTATTTAAAAAATGTATGTTCAAAACCGATTTCACTCAGTTGCTCAGATAATGTTTTGAGCTTCTGGGTCATGATTAAAAAAGGAACATTTTCTTTTGAAAAATGCTTAAAACTTAACCAATTGTTGCTATGTATATCAAGGTATTCAAGATTATTTTTTGCTAAATCTAATTTATAGTCAAACAAAGGATAACCCGGAGCAAAATATCCCGGATAGAAATAGCGCATTCCCAAATTCTTACAAAAATCTATTTTCTGGTACATCAAAAATTTCCCTAAGCTATGTTTCTTATAGTCAGGGTCATAGAAACAAGTAATACCAGCAGAAGTATTATCGCCCAAGTCAAAGAAACCTGTTGCAATCAATTTCTCTTGGTCATACACACTTACTTCATAAGTATTGAAAACATCATTTTCGCCATTATTAAAGAGTAGGTTTTCTAAAGAAGGAGAAGCATCAAAAGTGATATGATTTCTATATTTTTGAAAAAGATTTTCTTGTTTTTCATTAAATTGAATAGGCTGAATCACGACTTTGAAACCTACATTAAGTTTCTCAAGTTTTTGTTGCGTTTTACTTTTTTCAAAAGTCGATAAATCAATTCTAAGCCAAATAGCGCTGTAGATGATTCCTGAAAACTTCAGAAAATTGGTCGTAAAAATAGTCTGCCCCATTCTAAACCATCCATTGGCAAGATAGTCGTCTAGTTCGTGTGGATGTAGAGAATCGGGAAAAGTTAGTTTCGCAAACATCTATAAGAATGATATTTTATATTAAAATAGCAGTAAATGTAAGGAAAAATGTTTTTTGAAGGAAATAAGACGAAAAGCAAAGGTTTCTTCCAAGTTCATATTTTATCAATAATGGCGTAAAAAGAAGCAAATACTGATTGAAATCGAAAATTTTCGAAAAAAATAATTAATAAATGAAGCTTATGTTTGAGTAGAATATTATTCTTTTTACCTTTCTAGTAACTGGTATTTTACTTTCCTAGTTTGTGTACATTAATATTTAACATTCCTCAGATTTATGTCGTATTCATCTTCTCAATATGATGAATTAGCCCTTTGGTACGATTTGCGTAATGGCAATGAAGATGCGCTTGCTACGCTTCTGAGGCTTTATGCAAAACCATTGATAGGCTATGGTCGAAAAATGATCAGCGATGATTCAATTATTGAAGATTGTATTCAAGAAGTATTTATTCAGCTTTGGCAATATCGACATACTTTGAAAGAAGATGTAGGTTCTGTAAAAGCATACATTTACTCATCGGTAAGACGAAGAATTATTACTGAAGTCAAGAAAAGTACTTTTGCTAGTCCTCAATACGACGGTTCAGAATCAGAAGAATGTTTTGAAATAGGTTTTTCTGTTGAAGAAAAAATCATTCAGGATGAAACTGAACTTCACCGTGTAAAAATTATTAATCAACACCTGAATAGTCTTCCAAAACGCCAAAAAGAAGCGATTTATTTAAAGTACTTCAAAGAATTGAATAATCAGGAAATCGCTGATATTATGGGTGTTAAATACCAAACCGTTGGTAATCTTATTCACGAAGCACTTACATTTTTGCGTACAGTTTTCCCGAATGATGCTGTTTGGCTTAGTATTCTTTTCCTTTATTTCGAGTAAAACCTTTCATTTCCTGCCTTGAAAATTGACTTTTTAGGGACAATTGTAAATATTTTAATTTTTTTTATTCAAAAAGCAGTATGGATCTGCTCAGTAGTTTCTACTGTATATAGAAGCATATTATTATTTTATGAAAAAATATAATGATTATACGATAGATGATTTTGTTCTGAATCCATCATTTGTGGACTGGGTAAAGAGTTCAGGCTATAAAAACCCGAATGATTTCTGGACAAAATGGGTTGATGAAAATCCTCAGCAATATTTACTTGTGCAACAAGCTAGTGATTTTATCCTTGCTTCAGCAGTAGAAGGAGAAACTGTCAGTGATTTTCAAGTAGAATTATTAGTGAATAAAACCCTGAGTACAATTAATAATATAGAAAACCAACGAGAGCCTATTCAATTAAAGTTTTTCCAAAATAGAGAATGGCTTTTGAAATTAGTTGCTTCTGTAGTCATCGTTTTTACAATGGGTTTAGGCGCTTATTTATGGAAAAACAATATTACGGAAGAACTTTTATTGACAAAAATTAACAGAAAGTTGATTGAAAAAGAAAATCTCACGGCACAAAAAATGCCTGTTCAATTACCTGATGGAAGTACGGCACTTTTACAGCCCAATAGTTCTATCAGTTTTCCAGCAACTTTTGAAAATGCCAGTAATAGAGAAGTTTATCTAAAAGGTCAAGCTTTTTTTGAAGTTGTAAAAAATGCTAATCATCCTTTTTTAGTTCATGCCAAAGATGTTGTGGTAAAAGTATTGGGAACGAGTTTTACAGTTCAAGCTTTTTTGAAATCAACTGATATAAAAGTAGTTGTGAAAACAGGGAAAGTAATGGTTTTCCCGAAAGAAGGCGAAAGTACTGAAAATACCATCACATTATTACCGAATCAACAAGTAGTTGTGAATAGCGAAAGTCATCATGCAAATCAATCGAATGTTGAACTCGCAGAAGTAAAAGCAATTACTTCAAATGCTACGCCAAGCCTAGAATTTAGCGATACACCCATCCGTAATATTTTTCAAACACTCGAAAAAGTTTATGGCGTCACGATTTATTTTGATGAGAAACTATTGGCAGATTGCTCGTTAACGACCAGTTTAGCCGATGAGCCACTTTTTGAAAAATTGAAATTGATTTGTGAAGCAATAGGACCTAATTCTCATTTTGAAGTAGTAAACGAAAAGATTATCATTCAATCACGAGGTTGTAACCAATAACATGTACATTTTATGATTTTCCCTTTAACATTACCTCCGTAGACATAAAAAAAAGGTATTAGCAATGTACCACCACTGCTAACACCTTTACTTTCAAATCCCCTTGATGCCTGAAGAACATAAACCCTTAGCGAGGGAAAGGGGATTTTTGTGCTTTTGTCATTCCAAAAACGAACAATTATATGAAAAAAAATCGACAATCAAATGCCTTATGGCTTACTATTATGAAAATAACTGGACTACAGTTTTTCATGATTTTATTACTCACGAGCTTCTCGTGGGCGAAGAGTTCAGCACAAGAAGAGCTGAATAGAAAAATCAGTGTATCAATTGATGGAATTGCGCTAAAATCAGCTTTACAGAAAATTGAAAAGACTGCCCAAATCAGGATTTCGTATAATTCGCAAGTAGTGCCGTTAGAACGAGTAGTTTTTTTATCAGCCAAAAATGAAAAATTGGCAGAAGTACTTGAACGTTTATTGAAGCCGTTAGCCGTTACTTATGTAGTGGTGAATAAGCAAATTGTGTTAAGAAAACTGGAAAATGCTTCACAATCGTTTGCTCCTGTTGAGGAAAATAAGGAAGAATTTGCTGTTGCTCAAATTGCTCAAAGTGTTTCTGGAACGATTAAAGATGAAAAAGGTAGTCCGTTAGCAGGCGTAAATATTACCATAAAAGGAACAGTAAAAGGAACGAATTCGGATGCGAATGGTCAGTTTAAAATAGATATTGAAGACGAAAATACCGTTTTAGTTTTTAGTTATGTAGGCTATGGAAAACAAGAAGTACTAGTTGGAAAACGCACAGTTTTTAATATTTCAATGATAATTGACCAGAAATCATTGGATGAAGTTGTTGTTGTTGGTTATGGGACACAGAGTAAAAGAGCCGTTTCTGGAGCCGTTTCGTCAGTAAATTTCAAGCAATTTCAAGACCGTTCTTTTAGCAATGTTACGCAAGCTTTGGCTGGTCAAATTGCAGGGGTAAATATTTCACAAGGACAAGGAGCGCCCGGCGTTTCGCCGATTATTCGTATTCGTGGAGTAAGTTCAATTACAGCAGGAACGAATCCATTATTTGTAGTAGATGGCGTTCCGCTTGAAAACTTCAACCTTAACATGGTAAACCCACAAGATATTGAATCTGTAGAGGTATTGAAAGATGCTTCTTCGGCAGCAATTTATGGTTCGAGAGGAGCGAATGGAGTTATTTTGGTAACTACAAAATTAGGAAAGCCGGGTAAAACGACTTTCAGTGTAGGATATGAATCTGGCGTGCAAAGTGTAGAAAGAAGAGTAGAAATGATGGACGCCCAGCAATGGATTAACTATTATATTGATGCACATAATAATGCTTGGGTAGATTTGAATCCAGCTAAAAATAAAGCGAGCGACCCAAATAGTCTTCGTACTTCTACTTATAGAATTCCTGACGAGTTTTTAACAAATCCACAACAGTTTGGAAAAGGGACGGATTGGCAAGATGTGATGTTCAGAGTTGCGCCTTCACAAAATGCACAATTCTCAGCATCGGGTGGTACAGAAAAAACACAGTTTATGTTTTCGGCGGCTTATCTCAACCAACAAGCAGTATTAGACGAAAATTATTATAAACGTCTTTCGATTCGCTCGAATATTAAACATCAATTAAGCGACCAATTTACCATTGGTTTGAATATTGGCGTAACAAGTATTTTCGACCGCACGGATGGAACACAAGGAAAAAGTGACGTGGTAAGTTTAGGCTTACAAAGTGACCCGATTTTTCCAGTGTATAACGAAAATGGCAACATCGGTTATCGTGACCCTAATTCTGTTTGGAATAAATACGTGGCTTATAACGATTTGAATTTATGGCATCCGTATTCATTAACACGTTATATCCACAAGCAAAACAAGACTTTTAATACTTTAGGAACAGCATTTTTAGAGTATAAAATTATAGATGGTTTAAAATTCAGAACAAGTATCAATGCCAATTTGTACAATACTCGTTATAATTCTTATCGTGTAAATAAACAAGGTTATGGTTATTCAGGCGTTTTAGCAGCAGAAGGTTACTCAACGAGTGGTTATATGTTTAACTGGTTGAGTGAGAATACTTTGAGTTATGAAAAATCTTATGGAGAACATAATCTTAATGTATTATTAGGATATTCAGCACAAAGTCAACGCAATGAATTTGCTTCACTTACTTCTGGAAACTTTCCTAATGACTTAGTTGAAACCCTTAATGCGGGTGTAGTGTCAAGTGGTTTTACCAATGCTACTGAATGGTCGATGCTTTCATATTTAGGGAGAGCACAGTATAATTTCAAAAATAAATATTTCTTAACTGCTGCCATTCGTCGTGATGGAAGTTCACGATTTGGTTCAAATACTCGCTGGGGTTATTTCCCATCAGTTTCTGGCGCATGGATGGTTTCAGACGAAAATTTTATGCAAGATATTAATGCCATTAATAGCCTTAAATTTAGAGTAAGCTATGGTATGGCTGGGAATAATCAAATTCCAAATTATGGTTCAAAAAGCTTGCTGAACTCTTCTAATTATGTTTCAGGAACAACACTTGCGCCGGGTTTAACCATTGGAAATATTGCCAATACCGATTTAAAATGGGAACGTACTACGCAATTTAACATCGGTTTTGATTTAAAAACATTGAATAATCGCATTGGTTTATCAGCCGAATATTACAATTCTACTACTAATGATATGTTACTGAATGTTCCTGTACCTGATATTACAGGTTTTGCAACACAATTGACCAACATTGGTAAAATGGAAAATACAGGTATTGAATTAAACTTGAATACACAAAATGTAAAAGGGAAATTCAATTGGTCAACTGATTTCAATTTTAGCATGAATCGTAACAAAGTATTGCAATTAGGACAAAGCAATGCGCCAATTACTTATACAGATTTTGTGGTTGCGGTAAAAACAGAAGTGGGTCAGCCAATATCTAATTTTTATGGATATATCGTTGATGGAGTTTTCAAAAATCAAGCGGCTGTTGATGCTTATCCACATTATTCAACAACAAGACCGGGAGACCCAATTATCAGAGATGTAAATGGTGATAACAAAATTACTGTCGATGATCGCACAACTTTAGGAAATTATCAGCCTGATTTTATGGCAGGTTTAACCAATACTTTTTCATACAAAGGTTTCGATTTTTCTTTCATGCTTCAAGGAACATTCGGTGGCGAAATTGTAAATCAAAATTTCCGCTACTCTGGTTTCTGGAACAACGGACGTAATATGTACGCAGGAGTAGCCAACAGATGGCGTTCGGAATCTGATCCGGGCGACGGGCAACACTTCAGAGCTACTTTAGGATTGACGGGTCTGCAAGACCAGTTTACAAGTTTATGGGTTGAAGATGCGTCTTTCGTAAGATTAAAAAATATCCGTGTTTCTTATGCTTTACCAGCAAGTATTTTAAGAAAATTACCAATCAAAACAGCTCGTATTTATATGAATGCTGAGAATGTTTTCTTGTGGAGTCATTATACCAATTATGACCCAGAAAATACTACTTATAGTGCTTCGAGTTTCTCAGGAGAAGCCAACGGTAATACTTCAAATGGATTAAATGCTTCTGGAAATGCACCAAACGGAGCTTTTGTTGGTGTTGATTATGGTTCATATCCAATTCCAAGAGTAATAACGATTGGTGCAAAATTTGATTTTTAAGAAGATATTTTGGTTTGAAGAAACCTCAAAAAGACATATGACGATGAAAAAAATAAAACAATTATGCTTCCTGCTTGCCATTAGTTTAACGGCAATAAGTTGTGGTGATTCTTTCTTAGAATTAGCGCCCATTTCAAATGCAACCGCCGATAATTTTAAAACAACTGATGATTTTGAATTAGCTGTAAACTCAGCTTATGCTACGCTTTATACGGTTTATCATCCAGAAGGACCTGTTTCATACGTGAATGAACAAATGAGCGATAATGCCATTATGTTTAATATTTCGGGGATTCAGGCTGATAAATGGCAGTTTAAAGATTACTCTTTAATGACGACCAATACGATGGTTTACCAATTTTGGCAAGATTATTACAAAGCAATTTTCAGTACTAATATTGTTTTGAATAAAATAGAAGGTGCCAGCCTAAGTACTGCTTATAAAGATGAAGTAAAAGCCCAGATGCAATTTTTAAGAGCTTTGTATTATTTTAATATGGTACAAACTTGGGGCGATTTACCAATCGTAACAACACCATTGACAGGTACTGAAGCTTATGCTGTTCTTCGTTCGCCACAAGCAGCGGTGTATGAACAAATCAAAAAAGATTTACTTTTTGCTATTGATAAATTGCCTTTGGCTTCAGCGATTCCAAGTGCAAAAATCGGTAGAGCTTCAAAAGGAGCAGCACAAACTTTATTGGGAAAAGTGTATTTAACGATTGGGGATAAAACTTCAGCCGCTACAGTATTGAAAGAAGTATATAACAGTAATCAATACGCATTATTGCCAAGTTATGCTAGTCTTTGGGGACCAAATGTAAAAAACACCAAAGAATCAATTTTTGAGATTCAATATCAAGGCGGTTCAGTATCAAGTCCATACAGTAGATATTATCAAACATTTTATCCAAATAATAATTTCTTAGGATTTTATGGCTCTGGCATGAACCAAGTAACCGACGATTTGTACAACGAATATGAAAATAATGACCCACGCAGAGATTTATCAATTGCTTTGGGTTATAACAATGGAAATACTTTCATTGCGCAGAAATATCCTATCAAATGGGTTCATACCAATGCAGTATTGGGCGGAGGAAATCCATTGTCGAATAATAATTTCATGGTTTTACGCTATGCTGATGTGCTATTGATGCTATCAGAAGCAACAGGAGATGCGAGTTATTTGAACTTGGTTAGAAGTAGAGCAGGTTTGCCAAAATTTGGTGAACCCAATTATCCAGCCGCTTATACAACCTTGAATTTAGCCATCGAACATGAGCGTAGAACAGAATTAGCATTAGAATTTCATCGTTGGTTTGACTTGAAAAGAAACAGTAGAGCTGTTTCATTATTAGCAACTAAAGGCAAAGCCATTACAAACGACAAATTGTTATTACCAATCCCACAAATTGTGCGTTCACAAAATTCAGCTATTACTCAAAATAATGGCTATAACTAAAGAATCATTATTGTTTATTATTGAGATGTGATTAATTAAAATTCTACACCTATTTTTTAGAAGCTGTTCGTTTAAAATTTTGTAAATTCAAGATTCTACGAACAGCTTTTATTGTAAATATCTTAGAAAAGAATAAAAGAAATCGCTAATGAGATACTGATTTCAAGCCAATTATAGAACCGACCAATGTTGTAATAAAAAATAATCTCCAAAAATTTATGGGGTCTTTAAATAAAAAAATGCCCATGAGAACAGTTCCCACAGCACCAATTCCTGTCCAAACAGTGTAGGCAGTTCCAATCGGTAATGTTTGTGTAGCTTTTAGAAGAAGTAACATACTGATGGTCATTGTAACAACAAAACCACCATACCACCAATAAACATCGTTTCCTGTAGCTTCCTTGGCTTTTCCTAAACATGAAGCAAAGGCTACTTCAAATAACCCAGCAATAATCAAAATAATCCAGTTCATATCCTTTGTTTTTATGGGACAAAGTTCTTGAAGTGAGTCAAATAAAAATTTTACAAATGATAAAAAACGAATTACTGCTACCTTATTGTTGCTCTTATTCTGCTTAGGCTTACTTGTGTGATGCCAAGGTAAGATGCAATATGACCTAGTTGAACTCTTTGGATTAAATCAGGACTGTCTTTTAATAAACTACTATATCTTTCTGAGGCAGTTTTAAATTGTCTATGAATTAATCTTTCTTCCGTTTTGATAAGTTCTTTTTCAGCGAACCTTCTACCAAAATTTGCAATGTTTATGTCCTTCTTGAATAACTTTTGCAAGTTGCTTTTCTTTAACTCATAGAATTCACAGTCTTCCAAAAGTTCAATATTTTCATATCCATTTTGATTATCAACATAACTTTTCATAGAAATAACCGTTTCACCTTCTTTCCCAAACCAAAAAGTAATTTCCTTGTCACTTTGGTTAATAAATGCCCTCACGATTCCCTTTTTGATAAAGTAAATAGTAGGCTCAATTTTGTCGGCTTTCAATAGAATATGACCTTTTGGATAGGCAACTTTGGTAATACTTTCTTTAAGAGCATTTTTTGATTCCTCTGGTAATTCGAAAATTGCGTCAATAATCTTATCTAAATTCATTGCTACCTTTTGATATGGAGAAATAAAATTAATCTTTCTAAGGTTTGCTACAGAAAAGTTAGGATTATTTTTTAAAAATTGAATTCTGATACAAAGTAGAATTTAAATAAAAACAGCGATGAAGTATTGATTTGAATTTATTGTAACATAAAGCAGTGTAAACAAAAAAGTCTCACAATCAATGATTATGAGACTTTTAATTGGCGGTCTGGACGGGACTCGAACCCGCGACCCCATGCGTGACAGGCATGTATTCTAACCAACTGAACTACCAAACCTTTTTTACAATTTAACAACTTCTTAACTTTGTGTTGTTATGTCGTTGTGTTATTGTGATGCAAAATTAGTCGTTTTATTTTAGAATGCAATACCTTTGTCAAAAAAAAATCAAAAAAATATATGAGAAAACCTTTTGAAAACGAGTTTCCTGATGATAAGTATTTTTCTTTTTATATAGAAAAGGTTGAAAGTCAAAATGTTATTGATGTACTTATGGCGCAAGAAAGTCTTGTAAAAAAAATCTATAAAAATTTGTCTGAAGAGCAAAAAAAGTATCAATATGCTGTTGGGAAGTGGACTCCACAGCAAATTTTAGGTCATCTTACAGATACGGAACGCATTTTTGGCTATCGTGCTTTGTGTATTGCAAGAGGTGAAAAACAATCTTTACCTGGTTTCGATGAAAATGAATACATGGATGCGTCACATTTTAATGAAATTCCTTTTGAATCTTTATTAGAACAGTATCGTTTAGTAAGAAAAAGTTCTATCGCATTGTTTTCATCGTTTTCAGAAGAGGTAGCTTCAAGGCTTGGAATAGCGAATGGACATGCAGTTTCGGCAAGAGCTTTGGTTTGGATGATTGCTGGACATGAGCGACATCATTTGAATATATTAAAAGAGCGATATAATATTGGGTAAAAATTAAGGCGTTTAAAGTTTTGAATAATTATTAAGATGAAATTTTATAAATATCAAGGTACTGGAAACGATTTTGTAGTGGTTGATGACCGTTCAAAATCTTTCCCAATTTCACAGGAGTTTATTGCCAGTTTATGTCATCGTCGTTTTGGGGTTGGTGCTGATGGTTTAATGCTTTTACAAGAAGCGGAAAGCTATGATTTTAAAATGGTTTACTTTAATTCTGATGGTACCGAGGGTTCGATGTGTGGAAATGGTGGTAGATGTTTAGTTCGGTTTGCTCATGATTTGGGCATTATTGGAGATTCTACCGTTTTTATTGCCGTAGATGGAGAACACGAAGCGAAAGTAACAAAAGAAGTAATTTCACTGAAAATGATTGATGTGAATAATATTGAGGAAACAACTGATTACGATTTTATGAATACTGGCTCGCCTCATTATGTTACTTATGTAAATGATTTACAAAATTACGATGTTTACAGTACTGGAAAGGCTATACGTTACGGAGAACCTTTTGTAAGTAAAGGTGGAACAAATGTGAATTTTGTGGAAGTAACGGGCGAAAATGCTTTGGCTGTAAGAACTTATGAGCGTGGTGTAGAAGATGAAACCTATGCCTGTGGAACAGGAGTGACAGCTTGTGCTATTTCAGCTAATATTCGTTTGGGCTTTGATAAATTTGTGGATATTAAAGTAATGGGAGGGCAACTAAGAATAGAATTTGAACGTACTGAAAATGGCTATCAAAATGTCTTTTTGATAGGCCCAGCTGTGAGAGTTTTTGAAGGTGAAATTTGAGGTTGCGTTGAAAATGTGAAGAAATTCTCTATGGATTAACGATTGGTTCGTTCGATTCAGCAAGTGGGTTTTTAGCCTTCTTTCTATTTAAAAATAAGTAATTGAAGCTTTTGGTGTACAGCAAACTTGCTCCGCCAGAAGTAAAGGTTTGATAAGTATTTAAAGCTCCCAAGATTGAAGTTTGTAAGTTTCTGTTATAAGTCTTAAATCTCAAACTTCCGTCTTTGGTAATAAACCATTCCAATGCCCAGTCGCCAATAAGTGATTGGGCATTGGTTTGATTGGTAGCCGTTGTAAAACCGCCACTTCTTGTAATTCTGAAGCGGTCGTTGAAATTGTATGAAAGTCTAAGCTGTAAATTATTAATCAAATCTTGATTCAAGCCGTTTCCGTTTAATGATAAATCGACGTTTAGGTTTTGGTCAATTTTAGAGAAAACATTACTCAATTGATTCGATAATAATTCTGTTAAATTACTTACTAAATTGACTGTTGCAAAGGCGGTTGAATTTGTCTGAGAAACCATTTGTCCCAACAATAAAACATTACTTACTTGTCGGTTTAATTCCTGGTCATCCGTTTTCATTCTGTTTTCAAATGCGGTCACCGCAGAATTGAAATCTGGATTTTGTGGATAATCGTGCATTTTCAAATTGAAAGAAATCGTTGGATGTAAAAGTCTATCTTTTAAATTAATCGTAATGTCAACTGGATAACGGCGTGTATAATCTGCTTTGTTTCTTAATTCTCTGCCTCTTCCAGTAGAGTCAATTACGGAACCCAAATAACTTAAATTTTGTGTATAAGCGGCACGAATATCAACGATAGCTTCATAAGGATTGCCCGACCATGAAATTTTACTTCCTCTTTGAATATTAAATTTTTTATTGATAATATTCTGGAAAGTAAAAGTATAATCTCCACGTTCAATATTATAATCGCCAGTCATATCAAAACCGCCTCTTGTATCTACTTTTAGATTGATAATTCCAGAACCATTGGCACGCATAATATCGCCAGTTTGTTTGTCGAATTGTACTTCTCCGTAAGCATCGGGTGTAATTTCAAAATTGAAATCCATTTTGATACCGCTACTTGAGCCATTTTTTGCTTGGCTTTTATTCAAAGAATCTTTGGCTACTCTTGCACTGAGGAATTCAATTTCTTCTTGATTTCCCGCATCTTGTGCTTTGTCAAGCGGAATGTATAATCTTGTTCCTCTATCACTTTTTAAATCGGCAGAAATGTTAAGATTATCGAAAGTTCCACTTAAATTGAGTTTCCCTGTAGCATAAGCTGTTCCGTAATAAGTATCGTTATCTCTTCTGAGGGTATTCAAGATTTTAAAACGATTCATTGTCGTGTTTAAATCTACACTAAAAGTTTTATCACCGTCAAAGAAAACACTGCCTTTTAGTGTTCCTTTATTTCCTTCATCGTCGGTTAAACGAAGGCTTTTCGCTCTTACTTCGTCAGGTTCAAAAGTGATTTTATCTTCAAAATTTAAGACAGATTTTAAGTAATCGAAGAACAGCGTACCCTTTTTAATGTCAATTGCTCCTTCTAAAATCGGGTGAGAAGGTTTCCCTTTGATATTGATATTACCAATCGCAACTCCACCAATTTTAGAGAAAAGTCCTTTGGTAAAAGGTTCTAAAATTTGCAGATTTGTTTGGTTTAAAGTAGCCAATAAATCAAGTGAGTTTTCAGTTTGTTTAGGGTCGTAAATACCTCTTACACTCAGTACTTGATTTTGAAGACGCTCTAATGAATAATTAATATCTACAATTTGTCTTTCGTTATCAAAAACGCCATCGCCTGTTACATTACCAATTAAAAAATTATCCAAGTACAAATCTTTGATGTTCAGATGGCTATCAAGATTAATACTTTTATAAATGTTTTTTACTTCAACTTCGCCGTTTACCAAGCCTTTCATATTCAAAGAAACGATGGGTGCTAAGGTTTCAAGCTTGAAGTTTTTAGCTTGGAAAGTTAAGTTCTTGAGCGAATCCTCCGAAACATTTCCGTTCAAGGCAATGAATTGTTCTAAATTACTCAAGTATAAATCCTTCGCAGTGATTTCATTTCCAATAATTGTTAGGGCATTATCGGGACTAACGTTCCAATCTTGATCAAGTAAATGAAGCCTAGAACGTTTGAACTGTAAAGCAATACCGTCTGGAATAAACTTCAAATTTCCATTGAGTTTTACTAAATTACTTGTTCCTACTTGTTTTAAACCACTGGTAAATCTAATGCCTTCATCTGCCCAAGAAGCATCAATGTCAAGTTGTTCTGTTGGCGCAAGTACACTAATTTTTTGTTTTTTAGAGTTCAAGATTAACGACGCTAATATTTCTGGCGTATTATAGAATTTTGAAGAGTTCAAATCTATATCCGACTGATAGAAACGATACTTTTGACCCAAAACCAAAGTGTCAATCTTTGAACTCAAAGAGAAAGTAGAAGTATTGCTAATTCCGAAAGTGCCATCTATCCAAGTTTTTTTCGAAATATGTCCGTCTGGATAATAAAATGAAAGAATTGGGTCGAAATTTTTGAGATAAAACTGATAAGCAATTTGGTAATTCTGTGGAGGCGTCAATGGCTTTTTAGCATAATAAGCTCTACGAGTAGCTTCGTCGCCAACAAAGTAAATTTTATATTCTTCAACAAGTACTTTTAAATCTTCAAAAGCTTGGCTAGGTTTGAAATTTCCATTAAAATCTAAATTAACTAAATCTGATTCAATGTTTAATTTTCGAGTACTATCATCAAGTTTAGAAGTAATGTACAATGAATCAAGAATTAAGTTTCGTTGCTCTAGCGTAACATAAGTGTTGATGAATTTAGCTTTCCCAACTAAATCATCAATGGTTTTTCCTTTCGATTGAATATCAAGTAACGTAGAAATTCGCCAATCATCTTTCGTGAAATGAAGATTTTTTAGGTTCGCCTTCGATAATTTCCCCAGCATATCTACGTCACTTTTCCCATTTCGTAAATCTACTTTTCCGAATACATTCAACACAAGATTCGTGTCCTTTACGGCAATTCTTCCATCAAAAAGCTCTTTGGCAAGTTTGCCATTAATGTCAATATTTTTGTAATTATAGTCGTTATAACCTATTTGTTTAACCGTTCCGTCGAAATTTAAACTAGCATTTTTCAATGAAAAACCAACGCCTTCGATTTTTCCAGAAAGTGAAATATCACCTAATGAACCTGCATTTTCAATCAGTTTTCCGAGTTTAAAATCTTCTAATTTCAACGAACCTTTGTAAGTAGAATTAGCTTCGTTTGGCTTTAAAACCATCGCAACATCCACGTCCGATTTTCCTAAATCAGAAGTCAACAATCCTGTCGTTTTAAAATTAGAAGTACTTCCCTTGAAAGTGCCATCAAAGGTAATATGCCCAAATTTTTCAATGGCTTTTACTGGGTCTTTGCCAATATATTTTTCTAAATCGGTTACCAAAACATACGATTTTCGCATGTTGAAATTCATGTCTGTTTTAGGAATATTAGGTAAACCCTTAAAGGCAAAATCGCCTTTTAATTTAGATTTTTCTCCAAAATACAAATCGAAATTTTGGAGTTTAAAATCATTGACAGTGCCATCAAATTTTCCGTTGAGATAATAAATTTCTTTGTACTGATACATGTCGTTTACAAAACGAGCAATATCGTTTGCCGCAACCACGGTAGAGTCAAAATTGGCACGCATTCTTACTTTTGCATTCCAATGTTTGAAATCTTTTTGACTTCTGAACGACATGACAATATTATTCCTTACCACTGAATTATTTACTTTCAGCAATAAATCATCAAAACGCATTTGCGTATCAGAAATCAAGAAATGCGTTTTAAGCGTTTTAATTCTTAAATCAGAAGAGCGGTCGTAAGCTTTTAGCGTAGTTTGAAAAGTAACAGTATCACGAATCAAAGTGAAGTTTTTGAGATGCGCATTTAATTCGTGCAGTTTGAAATGATAATGGTCAAACGATTTTCTATCGTTCATATAAGGTTCCGACTCATCATTCATGCTAAAAATACCTTCCACAATATCAGCTTCGCCAATGATAAATGGCGTAGGTTTATGGTTTGGGTCAGGTTTAGAAGCCGTAAGCCTGTTGATACGACGAATAAATTCATCAATATTCAAATCACCCTTTTTGTCGGTCACTAAACCAACTTTTGGATGATACAATCTTACATAATCTAATTTCGTTTTCAGAGAATCTTGTAAAAGACTTTTCAATTGAAAATCTAAATCTAGTTTTTCAATATCTATCATTTGATGATTCTGATAATCTTTTACTCTTACGCCTTCTAGTGTAGCTTCATCAAAAAAACGAATGGTTACTTTATCAATTTCGATTGGATAGCCAAGTGCTTTAGAAATTTTTGGAGCGTAATATTGGGCAATCTTGGTTTGTAAATAGGAACTTCTAAGTGCTAAAGAGCCTAAAACAGCCAACAATAATAAACCCACAACAGTGTAGAGGATTATTTTTGTCAATATTTTAGAAACCTTTATGAACATTTATTTTTACTATAGAAATTATGTTGACTGGAAAAAATCAGACAAAAGCCTATCACAGAAGCGCTAAGGTATTGTTTTCACTGTGTTCTATCAACTAGCATTCATTATCTTTGCATTATTATGACAATCTTAGCAATCGAATCATCATGTGATGACAGCTCAGCAGCTGTAATTATCAACGGCAAAATTTGTTCCAACATTGTAGCAAGCCAAGCTATCCATACAAAATGGGGCGGGGTTGTTCCCGAATTAGCTAGTCGTGCACATCAACAACATATTGTACCTGTTGTGGCAGAGGCACTTGAAAGAGCGAAGATAACAAAAAATGACCTAAATGCCATTGCTTTTACTCGTGGACCTGGCCTTTTAGGTTCATTATTAGTGGGTACTTCGTTTGCCAAGGCTTTGGCGATGGGTTTGAATATTCCTTTAATTGATGTTCACCACATGCAAGCCCATGTTTTAGCACATTTTATTGATGAACCCAAACCCAATTTTCCGTTTTTATGCTTGACAGTAAGCGGAGGACACACACAAATTGTATTTGTGCGTTCGCCTTTAGAAATGGAAGTAATCGGTGAAACCCAAGACGATGCCGTAGGAGAAGCGTTTGATAAAACCGCTAAATTATTGAATTTACCTTATCCGGGTGGTCCTTTAATTGACAAGTACGCTAAAGAAGGAAATTCAGAACGTTTTCCGTTTCCGATGGTAGAAATGCAGGGATTGAATTACTCTTTCTCAGGAATTAAAACTTCATTTTTGTATTTCTTACAGAAAGAAACAAAGAAAAATGCCAATTTCGTTGAAGAAAATTTGGCAGATATTTGTGCTTCGATGCAAGCCACTTTGATTAAAATATTATTACAGAAACTCAAAAAAGCAGCTAAACAGTATAAAATCAAAGAAATTGCGATTGCTGGTGGTGTTTCGGCAAATTCTGGTTTAAGAACGGAATTGCAGAAAATGGGAGAGGCTGAAAATTGGAATGTTTATATTCCAGCTTTTCAATATTGTACCGATAATGCAGGAATGATAGCGATGGCGGCACATTTCAAAGCTGAAAAAGGCGAGTTTTGTACACAAGATGTAAGTCCACTGCCAAGAATGGCTTGGTAATTTTCAAGAAAAATCAAAGGCTATGAGTAACTAAACTTGTAGCCTTTTTTGTATCATCGCTCATCAAAGAGCTTCTTCATTAATAATTCCTTACCTTTGTGAATAAAAAAATACAATTTTGGCAACATTCAAGCAATTAGGCGTATCAGAACATTTCATCCAAGCATTGACTGAACTGAATATCAATAAGCCTTCTGAAATACAGGAAAAAGCAATTCCTTACTTATTAAAAAATCAAAACGATTTTATTGGACAAGCACAAACAGGAACAGGTAAAACTGCTGCTTTTGGTTTGCCACTTTTGATGAAAGTAAATCCTAAATCAAAAGAAGTACAAGCGTTAATCTTAGCACCAACTCGTGAACTTTGTCAACAAATAGCCAAGCATTTGTTTAAACTGACAAAGTATGCTCCAGAAAAAATATTTGTTGAAGCGGTTTATGGAGGTGAAAAAATAGATATTCAATTAAGAGCATTATCAAAGCCAACTCAGATTATTGTAGCCACGCCCGGCAGATTAATTGATTTGTTGGCTAGAAAAGCCGTGGATTTGAGTGCCGTTAAGACCTTGATTTTGGACGAAGCCGACGAAATGTTGAGCATGGGTTTTAAAGATGAATTAGATAATATTCTCAGACAAACGCCTCATGATGGCTCAAAATGGTTGTTTTCGGCTACTTTGCCAAGCGCTTTGCAGAAATTGGTGGATACTTACATGTCTAAAAATACACATACCATTCAAGTAAGTAAAAGCGAAGTGGTGAACAATTTAATTGAACATCAGTTTTGTGTGTGTGAAGAAAAAGAGAAGTTTGATTTTGTGATGCAGTTTTTAAAAACGATGGGTGCTTCTACAGGTATTATTTTTTGTAGAACAAAAGCGGCTGTTCAAACGCTAACGAAACAGTTAGTCAGTAAAAATATAGCAGTAGATGCTATTCATGGCGATTTGCAACAGAGTGAAAGAGACAAAGTAATGCGTGCTTTCAAGAATCATAAATTGAAAATATTGGTTGCCACGGATATTTCTGCAAGAGGTATTGATGTGGACGATTTGGCTTATGTAATTCACTATCAATTGCCAGACCAACCCGAATATTATACTCACCGAAGTGGTAGAACGGCCAGAGCTGGGAAAAGAGGGATTTCAATCTGTTTTGTAAGTCAGAATGAAGTAAAAAGGATTTCAGAGTTTTCTAAATTATTGAATATCTCATTTAGAAAATTATAGTATAATTACCATCTTACACACAATAAATGGTAGTTTTTTCGCTTATTAATAATAAGCAATTATTTGATTTTTAGTGTTTTATATGTTCGTTTTACATATTAAAACCTTTTCGTTTTTAACAACATCCTCATGTCATTTCAATCATTAAATTTAATTGAACCTATCCAAAAAGCATTAGCTGAGGAAGGTTACAGTACGCCAACACCTATTCAAGCCCAAGCGATTCCAACAATACTTCAAGGAAAAGATTTGCTAGGAGTTGCCCAAACCGGTACAGGAAAAACAGCAGCTTTTGCCATTCCGACGATTCAATTGTTGTGCCAAAATCCTGTTCAACATCGTGGAAAAAGAAGTATCAAAGCCTTAATCGTTACGCCAACTCGTGAATTGGCTATTCAAATAGACGAAAGTTTTAAAGCTTATGGAAGATTTACGGGACTTAAACATACTGTAATTTTTGGTGGAGTAAAGCAAGGACGTCAGACAGATATTTTGCAAGATGGCGTAGATGTTTTGGTAGCCACACCGGGTAGATTATTAGATTTAATCAATCAGCGATTTATTTCATTAAAAGAAATTCAGATTTTTATTTTGGACGAAGCCGACCGTATGTTAGATATGGGTTTTGTGCATGATATCAAGAAAATCCTTACTTTTTTACCAAGTAAACGTCAGTCGTTATTTTTCTCGGCAACGATGCCTCCTGAAATTCAGAAATTGGCGGATAATATTTTATACAAGCCTGTAAAAGTAGAAGTAACACCCGTTTCATCTACGGCAGATACCATCAAACAAGCGGTCTATTTTGTGGAAAAAGACCAGAAAAATGCTTTGTTGATGGATATTTTGAAAGACAAATCTATCGAAACTGTTTTAGTATTTACTCGTACCAAACACGGAGCGGATAAAGTGGTGAAAGTTTTGGCGAAAAACGACATCAAAGCTGAAGCAATTCATGGAAATAAAGCACAGAATGCTCGTCAGCGAGCTTTAGATAATTTCAAAAGTAAAACGACTAGAGTATTGGTTGCTACTGACATTGCCGCTAGAGGAATTGATGTGGATAATCTGGCTTATGTAATCAATTTTGATATTCCGAATATTCCTGAAACTTATGTGCATAGAATTGGTCGTACTGGAAGGGCAGGAGCAAACGGAACGGCATTTTCTTTCTGTGATTCGGAAGAAAAGAATTTTTTAAGAGACATTCAGAAATTGATTGCCAAGAATATTCCTGTGATTGAAGACCATGATTTTAAAAAGAGTAATGTGGCTCCAATTCCAAGTCCAACAAAACCTCATGTTTCTCAGAAAGTACATGGTAAGTCAGATGAAGTAAGTAATAAAAGTAAAAAAGTTTGGTTCAAGAAAAAGGCAGAAGTAAGATAGAAGATTGATGAATATCAATCTTATTGAAATGACGAATATCATTTTTAGGATAGAATCGTAATTTTTGACTTCCCTTCGCTAAAATTTGTTGAATTTAGTATTTAGCTTTACTTTTATGGGATTTATCCAAAAAACATGGAAATAGTACAAAAAAATACAGGACTTTATTAAGTAATAATTGTTTATTTCTAATAAATTGTTGTACTATGAAAAAACATTGAGTTCCTTTGTATTAGATTTAGACCCAAAATTTAATTTTTTGTGGTCGTCAATGAAATCGGGATACTCATAAAGTTATACCAAGTTCATTGTCAGGAGATTACGTTGACATTTACAAGAAAAGACCAAAATAACCCAAATGTTTATAAACGCTATAGCAAGTTATTTGCCCGAACAAATTATTACCAATGCTTATTTTGAAGAATTAAATGGATTAACTGACGACTGGATTACCGAACGTACTGGCATTCGCCAACGTCGTAAAGCATCAGCCGATGAGAATACGCATACAATGGCAATTCAGGCAGTCGATAAAATTAAAGCGAGTTTACCTTATGATATTTCTGAAGTTGATTTAATTATCGGTGCTACTTATACTCCTTATGACAGTATTTTTACTTTAGCACATTCAATTCAACACCATATCGATGTTAGTGAAATTCCAGTAGTTACGATTTCCTCAGCTTGTTCATCTTTATTAAATGCCATTGAAATTGTTCAAGGATATTTTGCAACAGGAAAAGCAACAAAAGCATTAGTAGTAGCTTCAGAACATAATACAGCTTATAATAACGAAGACGATACAAAAGCAGGTCATCTTTGGGGAGACGGAGCCGTAGTGGTTTCAATTTCAAAAGAAAGTTTCGGAGAAAGTAACTGGGAAATTAAAGATTTATTAACTGGTGGTGCAGCCAATGTAGGAAAAGCATCTGAAAGTGTTACATTGAAATTAAATCAGAAAGGTTTAGTGATGCCTTATGGTAAAGATGTGTTTATTAACGCATGTACTTATATGCCAAAGGCAAGTTTAAAGATTCTTGAAAGAAATAATTTAACGATTAAAGATGTTGCTTATATCGCACCGCACCAAGCAAATCTTAGAATTTCTAAAAACGTTGCTGGTACTTTAGGAGTTTCAGAAGATATTATGCTTTCTAATATTCAGTACTTAGGTAATACTGGTTGTGCGGGTTGTGCTATTGTTTTAGATGAACACAAAACAGAATTCAAAAAAGGAGAAAATATCATTGTAACAGTATTCGGTGGTGGATATTCTTATGGAGCAATGTTGATTACGATTTAGATTTTTATTGAATAATATTAATAGAAAACCTCAAGTTTAGTTCATCTAAGCTTGAGGTTTTTTTATGATTAAAAATATATTTTAATAAGTTTTTAAGTTTATTTTAATAAGTTTTTAATTATTAATAATACTTGATGGATTGAGTTCGTTTCATTAAAAACTAAAACCTTCACAAGCAATGAAAACTTACCAATTCTCTCTTTCTATCATTGCAATTTATGCAATGCTTATGTTTACGGGTTGTTCTGAGCAAAAAGCTGAAACGACAGACTTAATAGAAATGTCTGATTCTTTAGCAGTTAATGGTACCACAACTAGCTTGGAACCCTTTGAAAAAAGGAAATTTATTAAAACGGCTGATTTGAGGTTTAAAGTAAAAAATGTACAAGAAGCTACTAACAAGATTGAAGACATTGCAGAAAAGTATGAAGGATTTATAACCGAAGCAGAGCTATTAACCAATGTAATTAAAACCAATGAAGTAGAAATAAGCGAAGATTCGGTTTTACATAACAAAGCCTATGAAATCACGAACCAAATTACGATGAGAATCCCGAATCAATACTTTGATAAAGTACTGAGAGAAATTCAACCAGTAATGACATTTGTAGAGCGTAAAAGAATTGCTGCGGATGATGTAAGTTTTTCGTTAATTGCAAGCGATTTGCGTAAGAAACGCTTCTCAAAATTTGAAAATCGTTTTGAAAAAGAGATTGAACAGAAAGGTAAAAAGTTGGTAGAAACCACAGCGTCAGAAGAGAAATTATTAGATTATCAGACTCAAGCCGATAACAATAAAGTACAAACAATGAGCTTGAACGACCAAGTAAATTACAGTACGCTCACTGTTGAATTGTATCAACCTGTTACTAATACTGTAGAAATGCTTCCTAATATGGAAAACCCTTTTGCTTATCAACCTAATCTCTTTCTTAGAATCTGGCAAAGTGTGCGAACAGGATGGTTTCTTTTTGAAGAAGTATTAATATTTGTTACAAAACTTTGGATGTTTATGTTGCTTGCTTTGTGCGGATATTGGCTTTACAAAGTGTATTTCAAAACTTCAAAAGTTTAAGAAAAAAAGCCTTCTCGGAATTTCCAAGAAGGCTTTTTTTAAAATAAGAAAAGCATTAAACTATAAAGTAATTCTATACCCTACTTTTTTGTAATTAGCATTTGGGCTAATATCTGTTCCGTTTCCTTCTAAAACAAAAACTACAGTCGCTGTTTGATTAGGCTGAGCAGGAGCTTTTAAGATATTTACTTTTAATTCACCAAAGCTAGATTTTGCTGGAATTGTAATGGTAGTAGCGCCTGCTAAATCGTAGTGAGTACCCGCAATAGCAGTAGTTTCAGTTGGATCGACTGAAAATTTGATTACTGACTCTGTCTCACGTTGTGCACCCACTAAGTTGATTCTTAATGTTTTAGTTTGCACAGCATTGGTAGAAGCTAATAAAGGAAATGTTTTTCCTAAAGCTGGAGAGTTAACAATAGCATCTTGAAACTCTACAAGTGTTACTTTGTCGAAGAGTGGTTTATTTTCATCAAAACATGAAAATAAAGAAGTCATGACAAGTAAAAGCAATGATATATTGATTATTCTTTTCATCTGAAATTTCTTTAAATATTGAAAATATTAATATCCAACGTTTTGTTTCAAGTTAGAATTTGCTTGAATTTCACGGTTTGGAATAAATGATAAAATACGGAAATCTGTGTAAGCAAGATTTTGAGCAGGAGCATCTTTGATAATATCTTGTCCACGACGTTTCAAATCAAAGAAACGATGTCCTTCAAATGCAAACTCAATACGTCTTTGATTCGCAATTTCATTAATTAAAGCTTGTCCAGTTAAACCTGTTTTTGCTTCTAAACCAGCACGAGTACGGATAGTATTAACATCAGCCAAAGCTTCAGTTTCTTTTCCTGTAAGGGCATAAGCTTCAGCACGGTTCAAATACATTTCAGAGATACGAATAACAGGAATGTTATCTAAGTTAACTGCACCACTTCTACCGAAGAATTTAGTACATTCAATTTCAGCAGTACCTCTACCAGCTGTTCCTCTTTCGTACAAATTACGTCTTACATCACCTGGTTCAAAGGCAGCTAATAAAGCAGCTGTTGGAACTAAGTCGCCGAAACCACCAGTAGTAGCAGTATTTCCTAATTGTACTAAAGTAGTATAAGTAGTTTGTAATGAAGTATTCACACCAATATTCTCGTTAGTTTGATATACAATTTCAAACATCGATTCTGGGTGATTTGCTACACGCCATGCACCAACATAAGCATCTTTAGTTTGGAATTTACCAATACCCGAAGCCAATGCAGCATTTGCATACTTAATAGCATTTTCATAATCTCCACGATACAATGCTACTCTTGAGAAAAGAGCATTTGCAGCACCTTTGTTAGCATAAGCTGTTGAAAGTGTTACTGTAGATAATTTAGCTATTGCATTTGTTAAATCTGAATAAATGAAATCATAAGTTTCAGCAATAGTAGCACGTGGTAATCTCTCAATTTGAGAAAGATCCAACACTCCTTTTTTATGAAGTGGTACTGTTCCTCTATCAGATTGAGTTACTACTACTTTTGGTTCATAACCATAGCAACGAGCTAACTCAAAATAAAGTAAAGCTCTTAGCATAGAAGCTTGTCCTTCAAATGAATCTCTAGTTGCTACTGGAACAGCTGTAGCTTTAGGAAGTGCTTCTAAAATCAAGTTTAATTGGTTGATGGCATTATATGCTCTTTCCCAAATTTGGAAGTGTGCATTGGTAGCTTGGTTCTGGTATTCAGCAACTAAACGACCAGACTTATTGGTAGCACGTCCATTATCTGCCAGTGCTTCAGGAATAGCAACCAAATCACGCCCATAGAGGAATGTTGATTGCAATACATCATACACACCATTAACAGCGGCACGGATAGCGTCTTCGCTAGTAAGTGCCGTAGCAGAATCAATTGATTGACGTGGTTGCACATCCAAAAGATCACTACATGAACTTGCAGTTAGTACTAAGCCAAGTGCAAGCGGTTTAAATATATTTTTTAATTTCATTTGATTTTCTCTTTAAATGTTTCTAAAAACAGGGTTTCGTTTATAAGCCTAGAATCCTAATTTAACACCTGCGGTTACAACACGTGGTTGAGGAACAACACCACTATTTCCGTTTCCTAAGTTAGCCCATTCAGCATCAAAACCTGACCATTTTGTCCAAGTATATAAGTTATAAGCTTGTAAGTAGATTCTTGCAGAAGCTAATCCAAATTTGCTAACAGTAGCTTTTGGAACATTGTAACCTAACGAAATAGTTTTTAAACGAATGTATGAAGCATCTTCATATAATCTTGAACCAAGGCTACTAGTGACACCTGAACCAAGCGTTTCGGTATTACCATTAATTGGTCTAGGGGTACTTGTAATTTGTCCCGGAGTTGTCCAGCGAGTTTCATATACTGAACGTAGTGTGTTGAATAAACGTCCACCGTTTTCAAACATGAAAGATGATTGGTTATTTAATGCTGTACGGCCATACTCATAGGTGAACAACACGTTCAAGTCAAATCCTTTATAAGAGAAATCGTTGGTAAAACCACCAAATAAGTTAGGGATTTGACTACCAATAATTTTTGAATATGAATCAACATTACCAGCAATACGATAAATAATATTACCAGCATTATCATACCACATAGCACGACCAGTTGCTGGATTTACACCTGCATATTCTGCTACATAAATAGAGTTGAAAGAATGACCGATTTTAATTTGCTCATCCACTGCACGACCAGGCAAAGTAGTTAAAGTATCATAAAGTGTTGTGATTTTGTTATCAATTTTCGTGATGTTAAAATCAGTAGTCCATCTGAAACCTCCTTTATCAATGTTAGTAGTTTTGATACTAAATTCAAGACCTTTATTCTGCATACCTCCTAAGTTGTTAGAGATAGTACTAAAACCACTTGTTTGAGGAACAGGTTGATCTAGCAATAAATCAGTACTTGTACGAACAAAGTATTCAATAGAACCTTGTACACGGCTGTTGAAGAAACCATAGTCTAAAGCAAAGTTAGCAGTAGTGTTTCTTTCCCATCTCAAAGAAGCATTACTTAAACTGGTAGGAGAAATACCAGAAAGTCCGTTATAGTTTACTCCACCACCGTATAGACCTCTTGAATCAAAGTTTCCGATTTGGTCGTTACCTAATGTACCATAACTAGCTCTTAGTTTCAATTGAGAGATAGAAGGGTTGTTTTTTAAGAAATCTTCTCCAGAAATATCCCATCCAGCTGAAACACCTGGGAAGAAACCATATAGATTTTCAGAACCGAATCTTGATGAACCATCATAACGAGCAGTAAGTCCTAAGAAATACTTGTTTTTGAAATCGTAGCTTAAACGAGTGAACACACCAGCTTTTTTGAAACCTGTCCATGAACTAAATACCGAAATTGGGTTTGCAGCTGATGATTGCGTCGTAAACTGTGGAGTAGGAATACCTTCAGCAGTTGTTTGATAGTTTTCTTGCGTATTTTGGCGATATTCAACCCCAGCTAAAGCACTGATTTTATGGTCAGTTTTAATCACTTTATCATACATAAAAGTAGCATTCGTCAAGAAGTTGATTAACTCAAATTGTTGAGCAGAAATACGACCTTTTACGTTGAAAGCATCTGCAGTACGTGGGTCTTGGAAGTTATAACCGTTAATTGTGCGGTAATCCAAACTAGCGTAAGGTCTGAAAGATAAACCTTCAATAATTTTGTAAGTTAAACCTAATGACGCAATTGCTTGATTAGTCCTTGATTTGATTTTGTTCAAATCGCTTACCATCAAAACGTTTTGGTTCAATACACCAGCTAAACCGCCTTCTGCAGGAGTTCCGAAGTAAGACCCATCGTCATTATAGATACGGTTCATTGGTAAAATTAATGGAGAAGAGAAAGCAGGAGAACCTAAGAAACTACCACCGTTTGGACCACCAAAAGTACCACTTTGATTAAATGAACTCAAGTTGATAGAAGCATCAACATTCAAATGAGAGCTTACTTTATTGTTAATTTTAGCACTAAAGTTTCCTCCTTTGTAATCAACGTTTCTAATGTTGGCGTCTGATTGGTTGTAAGCACCCGATAAATAGAAAGTTGTTTTTTCATTACCGCCATTCATCGAGAAGTTATAATTATTCGTTTTTCCGCTTTGGTAGGCTTCTTTTTGCCAATCGTAAGTAGGAAGTGCAGCAATTTCAGCATCTGTAAGTGTACCACTTAATCTTACACCCGTCAAAGCACCTGATCTTGCTGTTGCTTCATTTCCTGTTTGGTTGAATAAAGCTTCTCTTCTTAATTGAATCCACTCTTGTGTATTCAAAACATCTAAGTATTTAGTTGGTTCAACATAACCTGTGTTATAATCTAAGGTGATGTTTGTTTTTCCAGCTTTACCTTTTTTGGTAGTAACCAACACAACACCGTTTGCCGCAGAAGCACCATAAATAGCCGCTGATGCCGCATCTTTTAGGATTTCGATGTTTTCAATATCATTCGGATTAAGATATGATAAAGGGTTAGTAGAAGCAAAAGCAGAGTTACTAGAAGTGTTAATTTGAACACCATCCACAACATACAATGGATCAGTACCACCTTTAATTGAACCTACACCACGTACACGTACTTGTACTTGACCGCCCGGAACACCATTTGAACCAGTAATTTGAACACCTGCTGCACGTCCTTGTAAAGCACGGTCAAATGTTTGAACGGGAATGTTTGCAATGTCTGAACCTTTAACAGATGCTTGTGAACCTGTTAATGTACGACGAGCCTGAGTACCATAACCAACAACAACAACTTCTTCAAGGTCTGAAATTTCAGAAACTAAAGAAACATTAACAATTGATTTTGAGCCTGTAGCCACTTCTGTTTTTTTGAAACCCACAAATGTGAATACCAATGTTGCCGAACTAGAAGCATTGATTTTATAAGAACCATCAGTTGCAGTAACTGTACCTTTGGTTGAACCTTTCACTCCAACACTTACTCCAGGAAGTGCTGAGCCGTCTTCGGAAGATGTAACTTTCCCTGTGATAGTTCTGTCTTGTGCAGCTACTCGAAATACGAGCGCAAGCAGAAGCACAAAACTAAGAAGTAGTTTTTTGCTCATTTGATTTTAGTTTGAGTTGATGAATAAAAAAATATTATGCAAAAATAACAGGAATTTTATTGCTGATGCAAATTTTATTTGTTGAAACATTAATTAATAGGGCAATAATTGCATGTAAGCAGTATTTTCTTAGGTAAAACTAGAAAATTGAAGATGAAAATTTGGAGAATCTTACAAATTGCATTTTGACACAAGATTCGATTCTTATTTTTTATATAACTATTTCATGATAAAAATGTTTGAATAAAATAGCTTAAAAGTTTGCCATCGTTGAGCATTATCTATCATAAATGTCATCAAATACAATATTTAATAGGGTATAAATCTTCAAAGTGATTATAAAAATTTGGGAGATGACGATTAAAATGTTAGCTTTAAATCATTATCATTTCATCTTAAATCAAACTTTTCATGAAAAAGATTATTCTGCCTGTGGCATTGTTGATGTTTTCTCTTTCCACTTCATTTGGGCAAACCACTTCACTATTAAAATCTAAAATTGCACAAAAAGCTGAAGGTCTTGAAGCCAAAGTAGTAGCTTGGCGAAGAGATTTTCACCAAAATCCAGAACTAGGTAACCGTGAATTTAAAACGGCTGAAAAAGTAGCAGCGCATTTACGTGCATTAGGAATTGAAGTAAAAACTGGCGTTGGAAAAACAGGTGTTGTAGGTCTTTTGAAGGGTGGAAAACCCGGTCCAGTAGTGGCTTTGCGTGCTGATATGGATGGTTTACCTGTAAAAGAACGTGTTAATATTCCTTTTGCTTCTAAAGCAACTGGCGAGTATAATGGACAACCCGTAAGTATTATGCACGCTTGTGGACATGATACGCACGTGGCAATTTTGATGGGTACTGCTGAAATTCTTGCTTCGATGAAAAGTGAATTAAAAGGAACTATTAAATTTATTTTTCAGCCTGCTGAGGAAGGTGCGCCAGAAGGAGAAGAGGGTGGAGCTGCTTTGATGATTAAAGAAGGCGTTTTAGAAAACCCGAAAGTGGATGCTATTTTTGGTTTGCATATCAATGCTCAAACGGAAATTGGCAAAATAAAATATCGTCCGGGTGGTACGATGGCGAGTTCTGACTGGTTTAAAATTAAAATTAAAGGAAAGCAATCGCACGGAGCTTATCCTTGGTCGAGTATTGATCCAATCGTTACGGCATCACAAGTAATTATGGGTTTGCAAACTATCGTCAGTAGAAATGCTCCTGTAACAGAATCGGCGGCGGTTGTTACGGTCGGACAAATTAATGGTGGTGTAAGAAGTAACATCATTCCAGAAGAAGTAAATATGAATGGGACGATTCGTGCTTTGGATACTGGTGTACAAGACATGATTCATACTAGAATCTCTCAAATTGCTACAAACATTGCAGAAAGTGCGGGTGCAACAGCCGAAGTAAATATCACTAGAATGTGCCCTGTTACTTATAATGATATTCCTTTGACGGAGAAAATGGTACCAACTTTAGAAGGTGTGGCAGGTAAAGAAAATGTCTCTATCACTGCTGCGGTGACTGGTGCGGAAGATTTTGCCTTCTATCAGCAAAAAGTACCGGGTGTTTTCTTCTTCTTGGGCGGCGCTCCAAAAGGTAAACCCGTTTCAGAAACAGCACCACATCACACTCCAGATTTTTATATTGACGAAGGTGGTTTTGTATTAGGTATGAAATCAATGGCAAGCTTGGTGGTTGATTATATGGAAATGAATACTGGAAAGAGTAGTGTGGGGAAATAATTTGATGTCGGATGTCGGCTATCGGATGTCGGATTTATAAAATCCATTTGCTGAAAGCTGACATCCGAAATCTGACATCCACAATCCCAAATTATTTTGCATTTACTTTCTGAACGATTTTATAAACCAATGAAGGTAAATAGCGTTTTAAGTATACACCTGCTACTTCGTACCAACCACCGATATATACTTCTTTTTGATTCGCTTTTACGGCTTTTACAATCTTTTCAGCACATCGTTCGGCACTCATGCCATTGCTTTGGTTTTTATCCATTTTACCATGAACATTCCCCTTGCCATCTAAGGCATTTAGCGAAATAGAAGTATTGATATAACCCGGACAAATGACTGTTACTTGTATATTTTCTTGCCAAACTTCTGCTCGTAATGAATCAAAAAAAGCGATTAAAGCGTGTTTGGCGGCACAGTAGCCACTTCTTAAAGGCGTTCCGATTTTTCCTGCAACGCTGCTAATTGCTACAAAATGTCCTGTTTTTCTTTCGCTAAAATGTGGAAGAATTGCCTGCGTAAATGCCACAGTACTGAAAAAATCCAGTTCCATAATCTCTCGATAGACTTTAAAATCTGTATCTTTTACTAATGAACGCTGTGTAATTCCTGCATTCTGAATTATCACATCAATTTGTCCGAAGTGGTCCAAAACCGTTTTTACTTTCTCAGGAAAAACATCAAAATTCAACATATCCATTGGCAAGACTAATACTTTGTCTGCACTGAGTCCAGTTGTATCGGCTACTCTTTGCAATTCCTTTTCACGCCTTGCCGAAAGTACCAATTTTGCTCCTTCTTTAGCGAACTGATAGGCAAGAGCTTCGCCAATACCTGACGAAGCTCCTGTAATCCAAACTATTTTGTTATGGAAATTATTCATGGTAAAGCATCAAGCTTTTAATAATAAAGAAAATCAGATTAGTCAACTTTCAAATTTGACTAAGCTAAAATACTCCTCATTCCGCATTCAAAACTCCTCACTCATCAATTCCCATCAAATTCAACATAAAAGCATACTCTAAGGCTACATCATGGAAACGTTTGAATCTGCCTGATGCTCCGCCGTGACCAGCTTCCATGTCGATATGGAAAAGTAAAAGATTGTTGTTGGTTTTCAAGGCACGTAATTTGGCTACCCATTTGGCTGGCTCGAAATACTGTACTTGCGAATCGTGTAAACCTGTTGTAACCAACATATTTGGATAATCTTTTGCTTCTACATTATCCACTGGCGAGTACGATTTCATGTATTCGTAATACTCTTTTTGTTTCGGATTTCCCCATTCTTCCCATTCGCCTGTGGTCAAAGGAATACTTTCGTCGAGCATGGTTGTTACCACATCTACGAAAGGCACTGCTGCCAAAATACCTTTGTATAAATCAGGACGCATATTTGTTACTGCACCCATCAATAAGCCACCTGCCGAACCGCCATTGGCGAAAAGTTTATCTTTTGAAGTCCATTTTTCTTGAATCAAGTATTCTGAAACATCAATGAAATCATGAAAAGTATTTAACTTTTTCAACAATTTACCATCCTCGTACCAATTTCTGCCCATTTCTTGTCCGCCACGAATATGAGCAATCGCAAAAGCAAAACCACGATTCAATAAAGTTAATCTTGCTGCCGAAAAGTAAGGGTCAATCGAATAACCATAAGAACCATAAGCATATTGAAGCAAAGGTTGCGAGCCATCTCTTTTGAAACCTTTTTTGTAAACAATTGAAATCGGTACTTTTACACCGTCACGAGCGGTAGCAAAAAGGCGTTCGCTGATATAATCTTCTTTGTTGAATTCCCCCAAAACGGTTTGCTCTTTCATGAGCGTTTTGTCTTGCGTATCCATATTATAATCATATACTGAACTTGGCGTAGAAAGTGAAGTATAAGAGTAGCGAAGAATATTGGTATCAAAATCAGGATTTGAAGATACGCCAGTATCATAAGCCGTTTCGTCAAACTGAATATAATGCTCCGCTTTTGTACTTTGGTTAATAATTCGGATGTGCATCAAAGCCTTACTTCTTTCTTGCAACACCAAATGGTTTTTAAAAACCTCCATACTATCCAAATAAGTATCCTCACGATGAGGAATTACCTCTTTCCATGTTGTCATGTCAGTACTTTCGGCTTCATTAACTTCCATCAATTTAAAATTGGTGGCATCTTCAGCGTTAGTTCTGATATAAAATTTATCCTCAAAATGTTCGATGGCATATTCTAAACCTTCTTCTCTTGGATAAAAAGGAGTAAATTCACCTGTGGGATTTGAAGCTTCCAACAAACGATATTCTGTAGAAACACCATTTTGTTCAGAAACTGAAATGATGTATTTCTTAGATTTCATCCTGCCCAAACCCATATAAAATTGTGGGTCTTCTTCAGTATAAACTAATACATCTTCAGCAGTATCCGTACCAATTACATGGCGAAATACTTTTGATGCCAACAAAGTTTGTTGGTCACGCACCATGTAGAAAATCGTTTTATTGTCTGTCGCCCAAGCGTAAGCACCGCCTTCTGTATTTTCAATTTCATCGGGTAAAATTTCGCCAGTACTTAGGTTGATGAATTTCAAAGTATAATTTCTTCGACTGACGGTATCTACACCATAGGCTAAAATCTGTTCATTATCGGAAACCTCATAGCCACCAATGCTAAAATAAGCATGATTTTTTGCCATTTCGTTTCCATCCAACATAATCTCTTCTTCGGCTTCTAAAGTACCTTTTTTACGACAATACAAAGGATATTCTCCTCCTTCAATATATCTTGAATAGTAATAATAATTGCCATCTTTTACAGGAACAGACTCATCGTTTTCTTTGATTCTGCCTTTCATTTCATGGAAAAGGGCTTCTTGTAAAGCCTTTGTGGGAGCCATTACGGCATCAGTATAAGCATTTTCAGCTTCAAGGTATTGGATTACTTCTGGATTTTCGGGGTCGTTTAACCAATAATAATTATCTTGACGAGTATCGCCGTGGAGTGTCATAGGATGTGGCTTTATCGCCGCCACGGGAGCTTGCATAACATCTGGGTTCATACTATTCATTTTAGAAGGGTATTAAGTACTAATGCAGAATTGTGAGTTGCGAATCTTGAATTTAAAATTTTCATTTTCAGCTACTTACAATTTATATTAACTAAAATTAATATTGCACGAATACTTAGATTGTCTTTTGGAAGGCTATTCATCTTCAAAGTTAAGTTTTTCAAAGAGAAAAGCATTTTTAAAACCAGCATTTTGCCTTTTTAATTCAATATTAGGGTTTTTAGAAGGGAAACAGGATTGTACTTGAAGAAAAAATACTCATGGCATAACTTTAATTAGTTTGGGAAAAGGGAAATTTTTTTGTCAGTCATGCCATGAGTAGCTAAACAGAAGCCTAAAAATACCACATAATAAATTTTTGGAAGAAAGCTTTGCTTAGGAGTGTAGGGTTAGTCTTTAATTTGATACTTTAGGGTTTGAAAGATGATTGATTAATTTTAATAAGATAAAAAGGAGTTTAAAACTTTCGCTTATTTGCAAGTTAGTAGCTATATCATGAAGACTAGTTATTTAATATTTACATTTTGCTTTTTGACTTTTGACCAAATTTTTGGACAAAAGAAACAATGTCATTGCGACAAGAACACATTAATGAATACTGCGACAGTAAGCTGTGAGACAAGGGTTTTAAAAAACAACGTAAAACTATATTGGCAGTATAATTGCGATAAAATTTGGTTTACATTTCAAACAATAAAAGGGCGAAAAATAACTCTTGACGAAGTTCCAGTTGAATTTTATGGATATACATATAGACTTGGGTATCATTTTGTGAAAGAATTTGACAAATCAATTTTGTTCAGAAGTGGTTGCCCAGCAAATGGACCTTGCATATACACACTCATAGACAAAACAACAGGAAGAAAAATTGAAGAATTTAGACAACTAATTTGCATTAATGGTGATATTGAAGAAAATAAAAAATATCAGTTTGAATTTATAGTTTATGCTGACAGTAACTATAAGAACTTGATTGTAAATTATCCTGATAAAAAACAAGTGCTGAAAATTCCTTTTGACTTTCAACGTAACAACCTTACTGCTGTAATTCCTGAATATCAATTTGACAAGATAAAATTAGAAAGGAGCTTGTTGACACTTTTCTATACAACAACTAGTAACAAGAAATTAAACTTGAAAATAGACTTAAAAAGCAAGAAATAAAGGTACTTATAATATTGTCTTAGCGGTAGCCTCTCGGGAGTGTTCAGACTGAGAGATTAATCTCCGACTGGTCTTAGGCTCTCCTAAGACCAAAAACAAATAAGAGCGTCACGCTCGAACCTTGTGAAAAGCAAGAAAATAAAGACGATACAAACTCATTGATTAAGCCTACAATAATCCTGAAAGGATTACAGGTTTATAGGGAAAAGGGAAATGGTATGAGCGTATGACCCCTTCGGGGTCGAATAATGTTTATCGGCATTGGAATTATCTATAAACATTTAAATCCTTTGGATTTATTAAGCTGTGTACCATTTTGTTGGACACCCTAAACCAGACAAACGAAAATGAAAAAAATATTTTACCTAATTGTAATCTTCATAAACTTTATTGTTTATACCAATGCACAGGACAACAAAAGAATGGCTAACATAAATTCTATCTTTGAAAAAATGGAACTTCAAGGTGTGGACACTAAAAAGCCTTTACTGTTCGGTTACTTTTTTTATGACAAGGACAAATCAAAACTTGAAAATTTTAAAAATGAATTACTCAAAGACAACTACCAATTAGTCAGACTTGAAATGACTGAAAAGAATGAGTTTGTTTTACATGTCGAAAAAGTAGAAATTCATACAAGAGTTTCACTTTTGGAGAGAGAAAATCAACTTGAAAAACTTTCCAAGAAATCTAAAGTTGAAACTTATGATGGTTGGGACGTTGGCAATGCAGACCCAACAAAACCATTGGTTTCAAAAAGTGACTTTGAAAAATTGCTTGATACTAAAACAGACGCTGAACTTTACAAATTAGCAGGAGAACTTTATGATAGTGAAACTAACGACAAAGCAATCATTGTATTTAATAAGTGTATAGAAAAAAATATCAAACCCGACACTTCAAACTTTAAACTTGGAGTAAGCTATATTGGACTTGGACAGATAAAAACAGGAGTTGAAAAACTTGAAAAAGCAGTAATACTTAATCCAAATTATTTTAAGGCTTGCTTTAATCTTGGAGCAACTTATTATGACAATCAACAGTATCAAAAGTCAGTTGACTATTACCAAAAAGCAGCCAAAATAAATCCTAAAGACGACAACGTATTATATGGCATTGCTGCATCTCAATTTGTTTTAAGACAATTCAAAGACGCTGAAACAAATTGTAAAATGGCTTTGAAACTTAACCCCAATAATACAAATGCAAGTTCACTTTTGGACAACATAAACAAGGAGAAAAACGGCACACAAGATTAGGTTTGGTATTATTGGGGTTCAAGCTGGTCTTAGGCTCTCCTAAGACCAAAAACAAATAAGAGTGTATCACGCTTGATTTTTTTAGAAGAGGTGTATTGCCTTTTGGTAAATCCCAAATACTTTCTAAACACACATTCCAATTGTTTTTGAAAGAGATATTTTACTCCAGTGGCTGGTCTCCCGAACAAAAATTGTCAGGAGACCAGCCACGGAATAAGCAACCCGATTGAGGGATTTTGCTTCACGACGGAGAGATTTTGCAACCCATCCGAGAGATTAAGCTTCCCGACTGAGAGATTTTGCTTCCTGACTGAGGGATTTTGCTTCCTGACTGAGGGATTTTGCTTCCTGACTGAGGGATTTTGCTTCCTGACTGAGGGATTTTGCTTCCCGACTAAGGGATTTTGCTTCCCGACTGAGAGATTTTGTTTCCTGACTAAGGGATTTTGCTTCCTGACTGAGGGATTTTGCTTCCCGACTGAGGGATTTTGCTTCCCAACTGAGGGATTTGTCTCATCCTAAAAAAGCTTGACAGTATTAGGGGTTAAAAACTGAATTGATTGTCAAGTTTTTTTTATTGTATTACCAAGATTACACCATTTATTTTTTATTTCTAAATGTATTTTAATCTTTTGTGTTAATACTGGTTTTTGTGCTAAGTTGGGCTTCTATTCCTGTTCATTTCTT